>NZ_LNII01000090.1:0-845 GCF_001463365.1 Enterobacter sp. 50793107
ACTTTCCCGGGCTCATGCCGGATGACTTCTTCTGCCAGACTCAGGTATGACAGAACCCGTCTGTGCCTGATGCTGCTTGCCTGATAGTGCCAGTGTAAACACTGCCTTTCTGCCCTGTAACCTGCCAGCCACATCACCAGGCTTGCCATTGCCGCGACCATATTCAGCACTTCCAGTCGCCCTTTTCCCTGACTCCGGCTCAGCCTCAGACCGAACCCGAAGCGTGGACTTTTGTCGTCCCGGAAGTTTTGTTCTATCTGCATTCTGCGGCTGTACAGGGCCATTATCTGGTGCGGCTCCAGTCCCTCTGCATTACTGAACAGCAGCCAGGGCTCCCGCGCGCTACTGCGGTGTTCCCGCTGTGTTTTCGGCATCCCCCCTTTTCCCTGACGCCCTGCGTCAGGGCGCTTATGCAGATAGAACCGGCCGTAACAGGGCGTTCGTGGTTTACGGGACAGGACACCGTAACCCACGCAGACCGGTTGTCCGGTAGCCTCAAGCTCACTGATTTTCATCCACTTTTTATCTCCATCCAGCCGGAAGCTGATGCAGCCCCTGACCCTGCCGGTGAAGCTCCAGCCCAGCTGGCTGACATGCCGGAACCAGTCTGTCCGGAAGCCTGCATCCGTAATGATGGTGACGGCTTTATCTTTCGGGATGGCATCATGCAGGCGGTCAAGGAAGCGGCACTGTACATCGCTGTTCTGCGCCAGCTCTGCGGGGACAACCTCACTCATAAGCGGCAGTGAGCGACCATTACAGACCAGACTTGCCCGCAGCAGATGCCAGTTCCTGTCATGCCAGCCGGTCCAGTCGACAGCAATCACACAGAAGGGCATCAGGGA
>NZ_LNII01000091.1:0-3928 GCF_001463365.1 Enterobacter sp. 50793107
CTGGCATGGGGTGGTTTAATTGCTTTAGTTCGCCAGAGGCCAATGAGAAAATGAGCCCCTTTGAGGTGATGAAATAGCGATACTTAAAACCAAAAATCTCTTTCACATCGCCAAATAAGTCAGCCAGCGCCGCGCATCTGGCTTCAAGTGCGGCGTAGTCATCGTATTTAACAAGCGCGCCATCATCAGCAAACTGCAATCCAGTCATTCCATCTGCTGAATATCCATCTTGATATCCATAGTCATAACGTTTCACGCTCATACCCCTTCCCTCCCCCAAACCATCAATACTCGCTTCATAGCCGCGCTGTTACGGCACTCCTGGCAGATCACGTTCGTATCTGTGCGCTGCACCAACTTCGAATTCCCCTTCGGCATGGCCGGTATGGTTTCCGGTGCGTATTTCATGCCGTAGCTGGTCAGCCGATAAAGCCGCTGGCCATGCTTACCTTCGAACTCGATCAGGACGTCTGCAAACAACGTGCTTAACGGGCCGGAAATCTTTTTGGTGGTCATGCCGATCATGGTGGCAATACGCCCACTGTTCAGGCCCGGGTTATTACGCAGGGCTGCAAGAATCTGCCCACGAATTGTTATGGTCATGCTGACCCCTTAGAACGGTAAGAATCCCACGTGAATGACAGAGTGCACCCGCCGCCATCGCTCATGCGATCAAGAACTCGTTCGCCGATGAATGCAGCCAGTTCTTCCCGGGTCTGGTTGCTGATCAGGATGGTTGGCTTCATCCGCTCATAACGGGTGTTGATGATTTCGAACATGATCAACTTCTCGGCGTCGCTTCCGAACTGCACGCCGACCTCATCGATAATCAGCAGGTCGGGCTTCGTGAAGTAACGGATAACTTCGTCTTCAGTACGGCTTGACCCCTTCGACCAGGTTGACTTGTACTCCCTGGCAATTTTCAGCGCGGTGGTGAACACAGCTGAGCTTTGGTGCTCGGTGATTGCATGCCGGGCGATAGCCAATGCGAGGTGGTTCTTGCCAGTTCCAGGCTTGCCACACATCACCAGGCCGCCACCCTTCTGCAAACGCTCAGGCCAGCGGCTGGCGTATGCCTGACAGACCTTCAGGGCGCGTTTCGCTTCTTCGTTCACCGGTTCATAATTCTCCAGTGAACAGGATTCAAACCTGGCCGGGATGCTCAGTCCATCCAGCAGGCGCTCGATGTTTCTTTTGCGGGCTGCTTCGTTGATGCTAATTCTTTCCGCCTGCAAGCGGCCTAACTCCTCTTTGAGGCATTCAGGGCAGCAGCTTGGGCGCGGGGGAATTTTCACGACTGAGTTTAAGAAATGCCTGGTCCTGCATTCAAAGGGGCCATGCGTTTCGCAGTTCTCGGTGCTGATAGTTAGCTCGATATCTTCATGCTGAACTGGCGGCTGGCTCAGCTCAGCAATGCGTTTCTCAAGTTGATTGATTTTTTCATCCAGCGTCATGATCAGTCCCTCGCCCATGCAGGAATTTCAGTCTGGCCGTAGTCTTTGCCAGCAAAGTTCTCAGATACGCGAGACTGCGCGCGAGGCGGCTGCTTGGCTGTCTTTGGCTCAAACAAACCCTGCCAGCCATTCGCGATGCTCTGGTTGATGATTTCTTCAGGCTGGTATCCGCTGCACTTGCAACGCTCAAGCAGGTTGATGGCCTGGGTTACCGTCTGCTGAGACTTAATCGGTTTCTTCAGGTCGCGACGATAATCGACCCATGACTTCCAGACTGAAACTGACAGCCATTCAGGAAGCTCAACACTAGCCGGATCGAACGAAGCCAGCTTGGGGGATTTAGGGGGTTTATTGATATTGTCTTTATTGTCTTTTGTAATAGTGTCTTTTGTGTTTACCTTATTTGGGTAAGTGTCGTTACCTGATTCGGGTAAACATTCCTTACCTGATTCAGGTAAATTTACCTCTTTCAGGTAAACTTTATTTTCGTTACCTGATTTGGGTAATTTCACCCATTCGCTGACCGCTTTGTTAATCCCCACAGTTCGCCCGATTTGGGTAAATACCCCACGCTTAACTAACGCACTTTTAGCCGCAGAGCATTTGTGTGGGAGGATGCCGGTCAGGGCAGATAACTGATCATTGCTTACCCAGTCTGCCTTTTTGTTGAAACCGTATGTTTTGCGCATTACTGCCATGAAGACCAGCAGCTGATGCTGAGACAATCCAGCCAGCATGACAGCCTCCAGAAGTTCATTGGCGATGCGCGTATAGCCATCATCAAGATCTGCCACGCGCGGCTCCTTAGGTGCCACGTCAGGCACAGGGAAATTGATTACTTCGGCAGTGTTTGCCATAATTGCTCCTGTGAATTGATCCAGTTAATTCCACCTGAAAGCCGTTGGTGTTACAGCACCTCGGCTTTCGCCCTTTCTGCGTTCATGCTTCAAAATCTCCCTTCACTCCATCCCGGTTAGAAATCAGGATGGCCAGCAGCAGCGACATGTTCGGTACCAGGTTCTCCCGCCACCGGCTGACTGTGGATTTGTTGATGCCAGCTACTTCGGCTATCCGGGCGGTACCCAGATCTGCGATTTGACGCTGCACCCAACTCTCAATTCGTCGTGCCTCCGCTTTGTTGCGTGTCGTTAAGGTTTCCATTTGCGATACTTCCTGTGATTTTTAGTTAGGGCCGCCCTCAGGCGGCATGTGATCCATGTTTAGTTCGATCGGGGTTTGCGGCTTGACGTAGCCACTCCGCCGTAAACTGCCCTTTTGATGCGTCAGCCAAAAGCTGTGAATAGTTGGTTTTCTCTGTGTACTCGGTGCGAGGCAATGCCGCGTTCTTTACCCACTTGTGAATAGCAACATTCGACAGACCACATAGGCGTGCCGCTGCGGTTTGTCCGCCTACAGCTTCGATTGCAAATTGCATTGGGTTCATAGTGTTTCCCGTTAACTATATTAACTACGAGTTAAGGTTATATCTTAACTGACAGTTATGTCAACTCTAATTGATAATTAACACATGGTTAAAAAAGACGATTTAAAAGAAGAGTTTTCGAAGAGACTTCGCGCTGCATTGCTTGATGCTGGCGTGGGTGGGCGTGGGCAGGCTGGCAGGATCAGGGAAGCTATGAAGTCCCAGGGGATTGCTGTATCTGAGCCCGGGATCTGGAAGTGGCTTAACGCATCAGCAATACCAGACCAAACCAATATCCTTGCACTTAGCCGCTGGCTTGGGGTTCGCCCTGAGTGGCTGGAATACGGAAGGAATGATCCTGAGCCTGAACTGCACAGGGAATCTTCTATCCCGCCGGAATCCGAGTGGGGAACTGTTGACGCTTGGGACAAAAACACACCGCTTCCTGCTGACGAGGTTGAAGTGCCGTTTCTTAAGGATATTGAATTTGCGTGTGGCGATGGACGCGTACACAGCGAAGATCACAATGGTTTTAAGCTCAGGTTCTCAAAGGCAACCCTCCGCCGCGTTGGAGCTAACACTGATGGGTCTGGCATCCTGTGTTTCCCTGCTACTGGCGACAGCATGGAACCTGTGATACCGGATGGTACGACTGTAGCCGTCGATACGAACAACAAACGCATAGTTGATGGGAAACTGTATGCCATTGGTCAGACAGATGGCGGGAATGGTCAACTCAAGCGCATTAAACAACTGTATCGTAAGCCAGGTGGGAAGCTGATCATCCGCAGTTACAACAACGACTCCTACCCAGACGAAGAGGCTGATATTGATGATGTCGAGATAATTGGCCGTCTCTTCTGGTACTCGGTGCTGCTGTAGAGACGAAGATGCGGCTGGTGTGATAGCCGTCATCATTCAATATGATTGATGAAAATCATCATAAAGTTTGTGTTCTTTTAGTCGATTTTAAGTGTATATATATCATGTGCGCGCGATATAGAGATGTTTCCTTTCAAAGTCAATTATTTCATTGCTAAATCAGGCTAAC
>NZ_LNII01000092.1:0-869 GCF_001463365.1 Enterobacter sp. 50793107
ATTGTTCTGATCATTCGCATTGCTGTCCGTCAGGGGCACCTGCCCCTTCGTAATGTCAGCAATGCCATTAAAAACATCACCTCCGAGAATCTTGATGCGCGGCTGGAACCGACACGCGTTCCCATTGAGCTGGAGCAGCTGGTTATCTCGTTCAATCATATGATTGGAAAGATTGAGGATGTTTTTACCCGCCAGGCCAATTTCTCTGCCGATATCGCGCACGAGATCAGAACACCCATCACCAATCTGGTGACGCAGACTGAAATCGCTCTGAGTCAGGATCGAACGCAGAAGGAACTTGAGGATGTCCTCTATTCCAGCCTTGAAGAGTATAACCGGATGACCAAAATGGTCAGCGACATGCTGTTCCTGGCACAGGCGGACAATAATCAGCTGATACCTGACAGGGTTCGGTTTGACCTCAGAGCAGAAGTCATGAAAGTCTTCGAGTTTTTCGAAGCCTGGGCCGAAGAACGCAATATTATGCTCAAATTTAACGGGATGCCCTGCCTGGTTGAGGGAGATCCACAAATGTTCAGAAGAGCGATCAATAATCTGTTATCCAACGCCCTGCGTTATACCCCAGAGGGACAGGCAATCACCGTCTCAATAAGAGAGCAGGAGAGCTTTTTTGACCTTGTGATTGAAAATCCGGGGAAACCAATCCCTGAAGAGCATTTATCAAGGTTGTTTGACCGTTTTTATCGGGTGGATCCGTCCAGACAACGAAAAGGAGAAGGCAGCGGCATCGGCCTTGCGATTGTGAAGTCAATCGTGGAAGCACATCACGGAAGAGTGCAGGTGGAATCGGACGTACACTCAACGCGTTTTATCTTATCCGTGCCCAGACTGGAGAAAATGATTCAGGC
>NZ_LNII01000093.1:0-38595 GCF_001463365.1 Enterobacter sp. 50793107
GTGTTAGGCCTGCCGCCAGCGTTCAATCTGAGCCATGATCAAACTCTTCAATTTAAAAGTTTGATGCTCAATGAATTAAACTTCGTAATGAATTACGTGTTCACTCGTTGAGACTTGGTATTCATTTTTCGTCTTGCGACGTTAAGAATCCATGTCACTTTGAGTGCCCACACAGATTGTCTGATAAATTGTTAAAGAGCAGTTGCGACGCGCTTCAGCGCTCTGTCGCGAGGTGGCGTATATTACGCTTTCCTCTTTCAGAGTCAACCCTGAATTTCAGGATTTTTTCTCTTCAACCGACCGGGTTGTTTGTGAAGTGATTCACATCCGCCGTGTCGATGGAGGCGCATTATAGGGAGTTCTCCGCAGGCCGCAACCGCTAAATGACAGAAAAATGACTGACTGCTGCATTCCCCAGCAAAACCCCGCCTTATACCTTTTTACACACAGAGTTATCCACAGCGATGCGAAAAAGTGAAAATTCGCGAGCGTTGCGCAAACGTTTTCGTTAAAATGCTCGCGCTTAACAAGGATGCCTCGTCAGGTGTGTTAGATGAGTTTTTCGCTGGAAAATTCATCTAACGCTCTCTGTAATCGTGAAATCCAGGGGATTTACCATGCAACAACGTCGTCCAGTCCGCCGCGCTCTGCTCAGTGTTTCTGATAAAGCCGGTATCGTCGAATTCGCTCAGGCACTTTCTGCACGTGGTGTAGAGCTGCTGTCCACAGGTGGTACCGCACGCCTGTTAGCAGATAAAGGTCTGCCGGTAACCGAAGTGTCCGATTACACCGGTTTCCCGGAAATGATGGATGGACGCGTCAAAACCCTGCACCCGAAAGTCCACGGCGGCATTCTGGGTCGTCGCGGTCAGGATGATGCCATTATGGAACAGCATGATATCGCGCCAATTGATATGGTTGTCGTTAACCTTTATCCGTTCGCCCAAACCGTGGCGCGTGAAGGCTGCTCTCTGGAAGACGCCGTAGAGAATATTGATATCGGCGGACCGACGATGGTGCGCTCCGCGGCCAAGAACCATAAAGACGTGGCCATTGTGGTGAAGAGCAGCGACTACTCCGCCATTATTAATGAAATGGATGCGAACGAAGGGTCACTGACTCTGGACACCCGTTTCGACCTCGCGATTAAAGCATTCGAACACACCGCCGCGTACGACAGCATGATCGCCAACTACTTCGGTAGCCTGGTGCCGGCTTACCACGGCGAAAGCAAAGATCCTTCCGGCCGCTTCCCACGCACGCTGAATCTGAACTTCATCAAGAAGCAGGATATGCGTTATGGCGAGAACAGCCACCAGCAGGCAGCCTTCTATATAGAAGAAGAAGTAAAAGAAGCTTCTGTCGCCACCGCCCAGCAGGTTCAGGGCAAAGCGCTCTCTTATAACAATATTGCCGATACCGATGCCGCACTGGAGTGTGTGAAAGAGTTCAATGAGCCTGCCTGCGTTATTGTGAAGCACGCGAACCCCTGCGGCGTAGCGGTCAGTACTTCTATCCTGGACGCTTACGATCGCGCCTATAAAACTGACCCAACCTCTGCCTTCGGTGGCATTATCGCGTTTAACCGTGAACTGGATGCCGAAACCGCACAGGCCATTATCTCTCGTCAGTTTGTTGAAGTGATCATCGCGCCATCTGCGTCTGAAGAAGCGCTGAAAATCACCGCCGCGAAACAGAACGTGCGCGTGCTGGTTTGCGGCCAGTGGGCAGAGCGCGTGCCGGGTCTTGATTTCAAACGTGTAAATGGTGGGCTGCTGGTTCAGGATCGCGATTTGGGCATGGTGACAGCCGCTGACCTGCGCGTCGTCACCAAACGTCAGCCAACCGAACAGGAACTGCGTGATGCGCTGTTCTGCTGGAAAGTGGCGAAGTTCGTGAAATCCAACGCCATTGTCTATGCCAAAGAGAACATGACCATCGGGATAGGTGCAGGCCAGATGAGCCGCGTTTACTCTGCGAAAATTGCCGGTATCAAAGCAGGCGACGAAGGCCTGGAAGTAAAAGGTTCTGCCATGGCGTCTGACGCCTTCTTCCCGTTCCGTGACGGTATTGATGCGGCCGCCGCTGTGGGTATCACCTGTGTGATCCAGCCTGGCGGTTCTATCCGTGACGATGAAGTCATTGCCGCTGCCGACGAACACGGCATTGCGATGATCTTCACCGATATGCGTCACTTCCGTCATTAATTCCCGGAGCAGAAAATGAAAGTATTAGTGATTGGTAACGGCGGGCGCGAGCACGCGCTGGCGTGGAAAGCGGCGCAGTCTCCGCTGGTTGAAACCGTTTTTGTGGCTCCGGGTAATGCGGGTACGGCGCTGGAACCTGCGCTGCAGAACGTCGCCATCGGCGTGACCGATATCCCCGCGCTGCTGAGCTTTGCCCAGAACGAGAAAATCGATCTCACCATCGTCGGCCCGGAAGCGCCACTGGTGATTGGCGTCGTTGACGCGTTCCGTGCCGCAGGTCTGAAAATCTTCGGCCCGACGGAAGGCGCAGCACAACTGGAAGGGTCTAAAGCCTTTACCAAGGATTTCCTTGCGCGTCATAACATCCCGACGGCGGAATACCAGAACTTCACCGAAGTCGAGCCCGCGCTGGCTTACTTACGTGAAAAAGGCGCGCCGATTGTGATCAAAGCCGACGGTCTGGCTGCCGGTAAAGGTGTTATCGTCGCGATGACGCTCGAAGAAGCCGAAGCAGCCGTACAGGATATGCTGGCAGGCAATGCCTTTGGCGACGCGGGCCACCGCATCGTGATTGAAGAGTTCCTTGATGGCGAAGAGGCGAGCTTTATCGTGATGGTGGATGGCGAACACGTTCTGCCGATGGCCACCAGCCAGGACCATAAGCGCGTGGGCAATGCGGATACCGGGCCGAATACCGGCGGTATGGGCGCTTACTCCCCTGCCCCTGTGGTGACGGATGAAGTGCATCAGCGCACCATGGACCGAATCATCTGGCCAACCGTAAAAGGAATGGCTGCCGAGGGTAACACTTACACCGGTTTCCTCTATGCGGGCCTGATGATTGACAAGCAGGGCAATCCGAAGGTGATCGAATTTAACTGCCGCTTCGGCGATCCCGAAACTCAGCCAATCATGCTGCGCATGAAATCTGACCTGGTGGAGCTGTGCCTGGCCGCATGCGACGGCAAGCTGGATGAGAAAACCTCAGAGTGGGATGAACGCGCGTCTCTGGGCGTGGTGATTGCTGCGGGCGGTTATCCTGGCCACTACAACACCGGAGATGAGATCCATGGCCTGCCGCTGGAAGAAACCGAAGGTGCCAAGGTGTTCCACGCCGGAACGAAACTGGCTGACGACGATCGCGTACTGACCAACGGTGGCCGCGTGCTGTGTGCCACCGCGCTGGGCCATACCGTTGCCGAAGCGCAGAAGCGCGCTTATGCCCTGATGGCGGATATCCACTGGAACGGTAGCTTTAGCCGTCAGGATATCGGTTATCGTGCGATTGCACGTGAGCAAGGGGAGTAATCCCCCCTCATTCTAACCCTCTCCCTGAAGGGAGAGGGGATTTACGTCAAAAACTCTTTTCTGTCGGCTGCCAGGTGCAGAAATCTTCGTTCGCCACCAGCAACAGCTGAGAGCCTTCAGGCGCTTCAAGCCACGCCACACTCACTTCCATTGATGAATGACGCTGACGGCGCTGTATATGTTCGGTTGCCCAGGATTCAAGATCAGGTTTGACTGTCTGCCCTTCGCAGGTAGTGACCGTACCATCGGTATGCCAGCGCCCCTGGCGCAGCACCACGCGTCCCTGACGCAGCGCATCGCTGGTCTGGCGGATTTGTCCGGCACGATAACGATAGAGAGCAACCTGATCGCTGGAGAGTTGCTGTTTTTGACCGTTGACTTCACGCTGCATAAAGCTCAGCTCGCCGTGATCATCAAACCGCACTTTTACATGTTCGGGGGTTTTGCCGTAGATATTGAGTTCGATGAATGACAGGTCGTCTCCCTGCCAGCGATACTCTGCAGTCGATGTATTGCCGTTATGCCACGGGCTAAAAGCGGAAAGCAGATGCACTTCACCACCAGAATCTTTACGCCAGATCCTCACCGCTCCCTGGTTGTCAGCGTAACCGCTGGCGGTAAACGGTGGTAAAGAGGTGTCATGGCTACAGGCGGAAAGCAGTAACACGCCCGCCAGCGCAAGCGCGCCACGCCAGAATGACAAAAGGGGCGTTGCCGCCCCTTCGTTAAAACTGTTCACTGCCACGCGTCTTACTTAACTGCGTCTTTCAGTGCTTTACCAGAAACAAATGCCGGCACGTTAGCTGCGGCGATTTTGATTTCTTTACCGGTCTGCGGGTTGCGGCCAGTACGCTCAGCGCGGTGGTTCACTTTGAAGGTACCGAAACCAACCAGTTGTACAGCATCGCCTTCTTTCAGAGACTCAGTAATAGCAGCCAGGGTAGATTCCAGAGCAGCTTTAGCCTGCACTTTAGACAGATCAGCCTTGTCCGCAATTACATCAATCAGTTGAGTCTTGTTCATAAGTTATCCTTTCAATGTGTTTATCGCTTGCTAAGCATCGAGTGCGACGAAAATGCCAAAATAGCACTCTCCTGCATACACGCACCGATAGCCACTTTTATTCGCCCCCCAAATGTAGACCAGACGGGGGGCAGAAGGGAAGAGTCGAGGTGCGACAAAACAGGCGTTAAATCACGTTTTGTTGTCTCATTGGTTAAAAATTATACCAATATTACTCTCACCGGCCTCACGCAAGTCCGCACGCAGCCCTTTTATCAGCTCAATATCGCGTTCTTCACACTCTGCCAGCAGGCGGAAAATCTCCCACTGAATATCCCATTCCTGTTCAACCGCAGGGTTAGCCCGCAGTTCTTCGTCGGTCATTTCACGGCCTGCCTGGGTCATTTCGAGCATCGCTACGGTCGTAATGGATGCCTTACTGACTTCAATAGCGTGCTCCAGCGTTTCACCGCTCAGACGAGAGTGAATCAGTTCGCTTAACGCTACGCAGGCATCAATTGCCGGATAGACACCGTACAGATCAAAATCATCCGCCACCGGAATAGCCTCTTCGAGCTTTTCCAGCTGAGAGTCGAAGTTCACCTTTGCGTCTTTGACCGTCAGCGTTTCCCAGATGAGGTCGAGGATCCGGCGATAAATATGGCCATCACCAAACTCCGTCTGCTTGCAGAACGCGGCGTAGTTCGGATACATGCGCTCGCACAGGCAAGCCATAAAGGTGACGTGCTGCCAGCTTTCCAGCTTCTCAAGGCGCAGGTGAATCGGGTTTTGTAGCATGATGAGATCTCGAATCGAAAATTAGCCGCAGTTTACCTGATTCATCACTGAATTTCCTGCCAACGAACAAAAGCCGGACGAGCAGAGGCCACCGCATCTGCCCAGCGCGTGGGCTCAGGTAAACGGTAACCCTTCATACAACGCTGCACCCAGGCCAGGGCGCTGTCCATGCTCACACGGTGCCCGGTTGCGATAAACAGCGGGTTACAGCGCGCTTTACTGCGCCAGACCCATGCCAGCTGCTCACCCTTATCGATAAGCGGCGCCAGCGCGCCCGGCTCGGCGGAGAGCGGCTCAAATGCACCGCACAGGCGTTTTTTGGCCACACCGATGGTGGGTACATCCACCAGCAGACCAAAGTGGCTGGCAACGCCTAAGCGACGCGGATGAGAGATACCGTGTCCATCAACAAACAGCAAATCGGGTTTTTGTGAGAGTTGCTCCCACGCTGCGAGCAGCGCGGGGTATTCACGGAAGGAGAGAAAGCCCGGTATGTACGGCATGGTGGTGGCGATACGCGCCACTTTGTACTCCACCAGCTCAAGTGAGGGATACTTCAGCAGCACCATCGCCGCCCGCGTCACTTCACCGCCCTGCTCAAACCCGACATCCGCACCACCTATATACTGCGGGGGATCCTTATCCAGACGATCCTCGCGGATCACGGATGAAGCCAGTTCTATCTGTTGAGCGCGTAATGACGCGAGATCCATAACCACTCCTTATTTGTGATATTGCGCAGAAAGTCGGTGCACCGCCTCCACAAACGCGCCAGCGTGCTCTGGCGGAACGTCCTGATGGATACCGTGCCCGAGGTTAAACACGTGCCCTTCCCCCTGGCCAAAGCCAGCCAGAATAGACGCCACCTCTTCTTCAATACGGGCAGGCTGCGCGTAGAGCATGGACGGATCCATATTGCCCTGCAGCGCCACTTTGTCACCCACGCGACGGCGCGCGTCGGCGATATCGGTGGTCCAGTCGAGACCCAGCGCATCGCAGCCGGTCGCCGCCATGGCTTCCAGCCACTGACCGCCGCCTTTGGTGAACAGCGTGACCGGCACACGGCGGCCTTCATTTTCACGCAGCAGGCCATCAACGATTTTGTGCATGTAGTAGAGCGAAAATTGCTGATAATCGCGCCCGGTCAGCACGCCGCCCCAGGTATCGAAAATCATCACCGACTGCGCACCCGCTTTGATCTGCGCGTTCAGATAGAGGGTGACGCTTTTCGCCAGCTTATCGAGTAGCGCATGCAGGGCCAGCGGCTCGGCATACATCATCTTTTTGATTACGGTAAAGGCTTTACTGCTGCCGCCTTCAACCATATAAGTCGCCAGCGTCCACGGACTGCCGGAGAAGCCAATCAGCGGGACTTCGCCTTTCAGTTCACGACGAATGGTGCGCACGGCATTCATCACATAGCCCAGCTCCTGTTCAGGATCGGGAACGGGCAACTTATCAACGTCCGCTTTGCTTTTGATTGGGGAAGTGAAACGCGGGCCTTCGCCGGTTTCGAAATAGAGCCCAAGGCCCATCGCATCCGGAATGGTCAGAATGTCCGAAAAGAGAATGGCGGCATCCAGCGGGAAGCGGCGCAGCGGCTGGAGCGTGACTTCACACGCCAGCTCGGCATTTTTGCACAGCGACATAAAATCGCCCGCCTGCGCACGCGTGGCTTTGTACTCTGGCAAGTAGCGTCCCGCCTGGCGCATCATCCACACCGGGGTGACATCAACGGGCTGGCGCAGCAGCGCACGCAGATAACGATCGTTTTTCAGTTCGGTCATTTTTGCAGTTCCTTAAGCGTCATGGCCTCAGTGTAACATGTCACTCAGCATCAGCCCGACACATTGCTACGGTATCTTCTATCAGCCGACGGGCGACGGTGCCTGGTGGTGGCAGCAGCGGCAAATCGTCATAACGATACCAGTTCGCCTCCAGCAACTCTTTCTGGTCGATGACAATCTCGCCGCTGTCATAATCGGCCATAAAGGCCGTCATCAGCGACTGCGGGAACGGCCACGGCTGGGAGGTAACATAGCGCAGGTTTTTAACCTTAATCCCGCTCTCTTCCATCACTTCACGCGCCACCGCCTGTTCCAGCGTTTCGCCCACCTCGACGAACCCGGCCAGCACGGTATGAATGCCGTTGCGGTGGCGGGTGTGCTGCGCCAGCAGGATGGAATCGTCACGACGGATAGCGACGATAATGCACGGCGCAATTTGCGGGTAGTAACGCTCACGGCAGTGGCTGCAGAGCATCGCCCACTCGGTTTTACTGGGGTGCATGGTGTGACCACAGTAGCCGCAGTACTTATGCGAACGGTAAAACTCAGCCAGCTGCACACCCCGGCCCGCCAGCTGGAACAGGCCCACATCCTGATCCAGCACCTGACGAACCGATCCCATGTCATTGCGGCGTGGCTGTTGGATCAACCACACGGGTTCACCCTGCCATTCCCCGATCTTCAGCGCGGGCAGGCCGACAAGATCAAATTTTTCTGCTGCGCCATAGGGTATTTCCCCGGCAGGCAACCATAATTTTTGTTCGTGACTGACGATCCACCAACCCAGATCTGATTTTTCAATAATACGATCCATATCTATTGCACTACCTTCGCTTCACTGACATGTTGTTAGCATTGTGGTTACATTTTGGATAAGCAGATTCAATTCTCAACCTTGCGGAGTCAACCATGTTAAACCAGCTAGAGAGCCTGACTGAGCGCGTTAGAGGAAGTAACAAACTGGTGGATCGCTGGCTACATGTGCGCAAGCATCTACTCGTGGCTTATTACAATCTGGTCGGTATTAAGCCTGGCAAAGAATCGTTTATGCGGTTGAATGAAAAAGCGCTGGATGATTTTTGTCAGAGCCTGGTCGACTATCTGTCCGACGGCCATTTCAATATTTATGAACGCATTATCCGCGAAATGGAAGGGACTACACCGTATTTAGCGGCCAGCAAACTCTATCCGCTGCTGGAAGCTAACACCCAGCAGATCATGGATTACTACGATTCCACGCTTGAGAACGCCATCGATCACGATAACTATCTTGAGTTTCAGCAGGCGCTTTCCGACCTCGGCGAAGCGCTGGAAGAGCGATTCACGCTGGAAGATAAGCTGATCGCCCTCGCCCTGGATCACGGCCTGGATGTGAGCCACGAAGATAACGTCGCGCGACCTGCTTGAGTTCTTAATCGTTAACGAGTAATTTACAACCATTCGCCCCTCTGTGGAGGGGGATTTTTCTTGTCGGAGTGCCCAGTGTGCAAGCACGGGCTGAGACCGTTAATTCGGGATCCGCGGAACCTGATCAGGCTAATACCTGCGAAGGGAACAAGAGTCACACTGCTGTTGTATCGCCCCCAGGGCGATCCTCTCTTGCTTCATCCGTCGTCTGACAAGCCATGTCCTTCACTTTTGGAATGAGCTATGTCTACAACAAAACTGACCCGCCGCGAACAGCGCGCACAAGCCCAACACTTCATCGACACTCTGGAAGGCACCGCTTTCCCGAACTCAAAACGCATTTACATCACCGGTTCACAGGCGGATATCCGCGTGCCAATGCGTGAAATCCAGCTTAGCCCGACCCTTATCGGTGGCAGCAAAGCGCACCCGCAGTATGAAGATAACGAAGCCGTTCCGGTGTATGACACTTCCGGTCCGTACGGCGATCCTGCGGTTGCCATTAACGTTCAGCAGGGTCTGGCGAAATTGCGCCAGCCGTGGATTGACGCGCGTAACGACTGCGAAGAGCTCTCTGACCGCAGCTCGGCGTACACCAAAGCGCGTCTGGCCGACGATGGTCTTGATGAGCTGCGCTTCACCGGGTTGCTGACGCCGAAACGCGCGAAAGCAGGTAAATGCGTTACCCAGCTGCACTATGCCCGCCAGGGCATCGTCACGCCGGAGATGGAGTTTATCGCCATTCGTGAAAACATGGGTCGCGAGCGTATCCGCAGCGAGGTGTTACGCCACCAGCATCCGGGAGAAGGCTTCGGGGCACGTCTGCCGGAAAACATCACGCCGGAGTTTGTGCGTGATGAAGTGGCCGCTGGCCGCGCGATTATCCCTGCCAACATCAATCACCCGGAATCTGAACCAATGATCATTGGCCGCAACTTCCTGGTGAAGGTCAACGCCAATATCGGCAACTCAGCCGTGACCTCCTCCATTGAAGAAGAGGTGGAAAAACTGGTCTGGTCGACACGCTGGGGCGCGGACACGGTGATGGACCTCTCCACAGGGCGTTACATCCACGAAACCCGCGAGTGGATCCTGCGCAATAGCCCGGTGCCTATCGGAACGGTGCCCGTTTATCAGGCACTGGAGAAGGTGAACGGTATTGCCGAAGACCTCACCTGGGAAGCCTTCCGCGACACGCTGCTGGAGCAGGCTGAACAGGGAGTCGACTACTTCACCATTCACGCGGGCGTGCTGCTGCGCTACGTGCCGATGACGGCGAAGCGTCTGACCGGTATTGTCTCGCGCGGCGGCTCTATCATGGCCAAATGGTGCCTGTCGCACCATAAAGAAAACTTCCTCTACGAACACTTCCGCGAGATCTGTGAAATCTGTGCCGCGTACGATGTCTCCCTGTCGCTGGGCGACGGCCTGCGTCCGGGCTCCATTCGTGATGCCAACGACGAAGCGCAGTTTGCCGAACTGCATACCCTGGGTGAGCTGACCAAAATCGCCTGGGAGTATGACGTGCAGGTGATGATTGAAGGCCCGGGACACGTGCCAATGCAGATGATCCGCCGCAACATGACCGAAGAGCTGGAGCACTGCCACGAAGCGCCGTTCTATACCTTGGGGCCGTTGACCACGGATATCGCTCCGGGCTATGACCACTTCACCTCCGGGATTGGTGCGGCGATGATCGGCTGGTTCGGCTGCGCCATGCTCTGCTATGTGACGCCGAAAGAGCACCTCGGCCTGCCCAACAAAGAAGATGTGAAGCAGGGGCTGATCACCTACAAAATCGCCGCCCACGCCGCGGACCTGGCCAAAGGCCACCCCGGCGCGCAAATCCGCGACAACGCCATGTCGAAGGCGCGCTTTGAATTCCGCTGGGAAGACCAGTTCAACCTGGCGCTCGATCCTTTCACTGCCCGCGCGTATCACGATGAAACCCTGCCGCAGGAGTCGGGCAAAGTGGCGCATTTCTGCTCCATGTGCGGGCCAAAATTCTGCTCGATGAAAATCAGCCAGGAAGTCCGTGACTACGCCGCCGCGCAAACCATTGAAGTGGGTATGGCGGATATGTCAGAAACCTTCCGGGCGAAGGGCGGCGAAATCTACCTCAAAAAAGAGGAGGCGTAATGTATCAGCCTGATTTCCCTTGCGTTCCCTACCGTTTAGGGCTCTATCCTGTGGTGGACAGCGTGGCGTGGATCGAACGCCTGCTGGCGTGCGGCGTTCGCACAATCCAGCTGCGCATTAAGGATAAACGTGATGACGAGGTGGAGGCCGATGTGGTCGCCGCCATCGCACTGGGGCGTCGCTACGACGCGCGCCTGTTTATCAACGACTACTGGCGACTGGCCGTTAAGCACCAGGCGTACGGTGTGCATCTGGGTCAGGAGGACCTGGAAACAACGGACCTGAGCGCTATCCGGGACGCTGGATTAAGACTGGGGGTGTCAACACACGATGACATGGAGATCGACGTGGCGCTGGCGGCTCGCCCTTCGTATATCGCACTTGGCCATGTTTTTCCGACGCAGACCAAACAGATGCCCTCGGCCCCACAGGGGCTGACGCAGCTGGCGGCGCACGTTAAACGCCTTGCCGATTACCCTACCGTCGCGATCGGTGGGATCAGCCTGGAACGCGCTCCTGCCGTGCTGGATACCGGTGTCGGCAGTATCGCTGTCGTCAGCGCCATTACCCAGGCGGCAGACTGGCAGGCCGCCACCGAACAGCTGTTAAAGCTGGCAGGAGCAGGCGATGAATGATCGTGATTTTATGCGCTACAGCCGCCAGATCCTGCTGGAGGATATTGCCATTGACGGGCAGCAAAAGCTGCTCGCCAGCCGGGTCCTGATTGTTGGTCTGGGCGGATTAGGCGCTCCTGCCGCGCTCTATCTGGCAGGCGCGGGCGTGGGCACGCTGGTTCTGGCCGATGACGACGAGGTACATATCAGTAACCTGCAGCGACAAATCCTCTTCACCACGGAGGATGTTAACCAGCCCAAAGCGCAAATCACCCGCAAAAGGCTGAAGCAGTTGAACCCGGACATCACGCTCATCGCACATCAGGAGCGACTCCACGGTGACACTCTGCAGCGCGAAGTCGCCCTTGCTGATGCGGTGCTGGACTGCACCGACAATATGGCGACCCGCCAGGCCATTAACGCCGCCTGCGTGGCACAGAATACGCCGCTTATCACCGCCAGTGCGGTCGGTTTCGGCGGGCAGATGATGGTGCTGACCCCGCCCTGGGCGCAGGGCTGTTATCGCTGCCTGTGGCCGGATGATGCCGAGCCGGAGCGCAACTGCCGCACCGCGGGCATACTGGGCCCGGTGGTAGGCGTGATGGGGACCCTGCAGGCGCTGGAAGCCATTAAATTGCTCAGCGGTATGGAAACAGAGCGCAATACGCTGCGGCTGTTTGATGCCCGCTCCAGCGGCTGGCGTCATCTGGCACTGCACCGCGCCAGCCACTGTCCGGTGTGCGGAGGCCGCAATGCGCATTCTGTTTAATGATGAGCCGATGAAATGCGATGACGGTCTCACCGTTGCCGCGCTGCTCGAGAAGCTGCGCCAGCTCAAGCCGGGAACGGCGCTGGCGCTTAATCAACAGATCCTACCGCGTGAGCAGTGGGAACATCAGCAGGTGAGCGAAGGCGACCAGATCCTGCTGTTTCAGGTTATCGCCGGGGGCTGAGATGTTACGTATTGCTGATAAAGTCTTTGATTCACATCTGTTTACCGGGACCGGAAAATTCGCCTCGCCGCAGCTGATGGTGGATGCCATCCGTGAAAGCGGCAGCCAGCTGGTGACGCTGGCGCTCAAGCGCGTCGATCTGCGCCATCACAGCGACGCCATTCTGGCACCGTTGCTGGATGCTGGCGTTACCCTGCTGCCCAATACCTCCGGTGCGAAAACGGCTGAAGAAGCGATTTTTGCGGCTCAGCTGGCCCGTGAAGCGCTGGGTACCCACTGGCTGAAACTGGAAATACATCCGGATGCGCGCTGGCTGTTGCCCGACCCCATCGAAACGTTAAAAGCGGCCGAAAAGCTGGTGCAGCAAGGCTTTACCGTTCTGCCCTACTGCGGGGCCGATCCCGTGCTGTGTAAACGGCTGGAAGAGGTCGGCTGCGCTGCCGTCATGCCGCTGGGTGCCCCAATTGGTTCTAATCAGGGACTGGAGACCCGCGCCATGCTGGAGATCATCATTGAGCAAGCCACCGTGCCGGTGGTGGTGGATGCAGGCATTGGCGTGCCCAGCCATGCCGCCCAGGCGCTGGAGATGGGAGCAAGTGCCGTGCTGGTGAACACAGCCATTGCGGTCGCCGACGACCCCATCAGGATGGCCCGTGCGTTCCGCATGGCCGTGGAGGCTGGCTTGCTGGCACGAGAGTCTGGCCCGGGAACGCGCAGTTTTCAGGCACAGGCCACCAGCCCGTTGACCGGCTTTCTGGAGGCACTCTCATGACCACCTTTACCGACCGCTGGCGGCAGCTTAACTGGGACGATATTGCCCTGCGTATCAACAGTAAAACGCAGGCTGATGTGGAGCGCGCCTTACAAGCCCGTCATCTGTCCCGCGACGATATGATGGCCCTGCTCTCTCCGGCGGCGAGCACCTTTCTTGAGCCGATGGCCCAGCGCGCTCAGAGACTCACCCGCCAGCGTTTTGGCAACACGGTGAGCTTTTACGTACCGCTCTACCTCTCTAACCTGTGCGCGAATGACTGCACCTACTGCGGCTTCTCCATGAGCAACCGCATCAAGCGGAAAACACTCGATGAGAGTGAAATCGCCCGTGAGTGTGCCGCCATCCGTGAAATGGGTTTTGAGCATCTCCTGCTGGTCACGGGTGAACATCAGAGCAAAGTCGGGATGGACTATTTTCGACAGCACTTTCCGGCCATTCGCCGTCAGTTCGCGTCGCTACAGATGGAGGTTCAACCCCTGTCGCAGGAGGAATACGCGGAGCTTAAAACCCTCGGGCTGGACGGAGTGATGGTGTATCAGGAAACCTACCACGAGGCGACGTATGCCCGGCATCACCTGAAGGGAAAGAAACAGGATTTCTTCTTCCGGCTGGAGACCCCGGACAGGCTGGGCCGGGCCGGGATCGACAAAATCGGTCTGGGCGCGCTGATTGGGCTGTCAGATAGCTGGCGAGTGGATTGCTACATGGTAGCGGAACACCTGCTATGGCTGCAGCAGCACTACTGGCAAAGCCGTTACTCCATCTCTTTCCCACGCTTGCGACCGTGTACGGGAGGTGTTGAACCCGCCTCGGTAATGGACGAACGTCAGCTGGTCCAGGCCATCTGTGCGTTTCGCCTGCTTGCCCCGGAGGTTGAATTATCCCTCTCGACGCGTGAATCTCCTGCGTTTCGTGACCGCGTGATCCCGCTTGCGATTAACAACGTCAGTGCGTTCTCCAAAACGCAGCCAGGGGGCTACGCCGACGACCATCCGGAGCTGGAACAATTTGCGCCACATGATGGTCGACGGCCAGAAGCGGTTGCCGCCGCCCTGACCGCGCAGGGGTTACAACCGGTCTGGAAAGACTGGGATAGTTGGCTGGGAAGAGCCTCGCAAATGCGTTGAAACGCACTGCAAGCCGGTAAAAAATTGTCGAGGCGCTCTGGAGAGTCACAATCGGACGATTGTCATCTATCGTCCGGTTTTTTATTGTCATGCCGTCAGCAACGGAAGCTGACCAGGGCGAAAAGCTTCTTCCTCGTTTCGCCCTGCCTCTGATTCATTGCACACGCCGCCCGCCAGTGAATGAGTATTTTCTTAATGGTTCTTAAGATAAATCATCTCATCTGAAACTGTGTTCCGTATAATTCACAGCTAACCGCAGGACAGCGACTATGCTGAGAGGATATCGGCAGACGAAAAAACTCACCATCAGGATTGATGTACAACTCATGGCACTTCACAGCAGAAAGCTCTCTTTTACCCGACCCATTATGCTCAGCTTTGCGGGGATCCTGTGCAGTTTTGCGCTGATCGCGGTCGTGGTTACCCTTTCACAACAAAAAGATTTTCTTGAGGATTATCATAAGATTAATGGTAACTTCACCCACAACCTGGCGGTGAACTACACCGAATCTATCCTGCGTGAAAACGACTATATCCTTGGGCGTTCGGCGCTCTATTTTGCACGCAACGACACGCTGAACGAGATGCTGAACGTCAATCCGTCGCAGGGTTTACAGATGTTGATGCATCTACAGAACCTGATGCCGACCGTCTCTTCCATTTCTCTGACAGACACCCAGGGCCGTTATCTGCGCGCGCCGGAGGTACTTCCCACGGAAAAGAGCAAAACCTTCGATCCCCGGACGCGTCCATGGTTCATCGCCCAGGCGGAAGCCAGCATCTTCAGCCACTATACCCGCCCCTATATGGACTATTTTACCGGGCATCCCACGGTCACTCTTTATAAGCCGTTGATTTCGCCGGAAGGACGGCTCAAGGGTACAATAGCATTTCATCTCGATTTGACCTCCATGGGGTTTACCCTTCGTCAGATGGTAGCGCCTGTACAAGGGGAATTCTTTGTTGTCGAACGCGACGGTGCCGTGGTGCTTCACCCTGATCCGGGCGCGCTCTTCAAGCAGTACGTGAGCGAAGCGCTGATGGACAAAATGACCAGCGGCGAAGGCCATCTGTATGATAAGAAAACCAAAGCCTGGTATTACTACTACTCCTTCACCAACCCGGACTGGTTTGTCATCTACCGGGTTTCGGGCGCAACGCTCACCGACATTACCCGCCATGAGACCACTATCGTCGGCTGGGGTTTTGCGCTGGCGGCCATCATTATCATCCTCTTCGGTCTGTACCTGCGCCATGAGTCGCGTACCGTGCTGATGACGATTATCAACGCCATCAAAACCGGCGACGTCAACCAGGCTCCGCGTCTGGAAGCGATGCTTAGCCATACCATCCAGTCCAATAAAGCGCGTGAGATGGCCTATGTGCGCCAGGCCACCCATGATGCACTCACCGGCTGCAAAAACCGC
This sequence comes from Enterobacter sp. 50793107, assembly GCF_001463365.1. NCBI lineage: Bacteria > Pseudomonadati > Pseudomonadota > Gammaproteobacteria > Enterobacterales > Enterobacteriaceae > Enterobacter > Enterobacter sp. 50793107. The sequence continues at coordinate 15,545 of NZ_LNII01000093.1, forward strand.
CGGGCATTTGATAGCGATGTAGATGAGCTACTCAGTGCCCACCAGCCTTTCGCCCTGGCGCTGATTGACATCGACAACTTTAAATCGATTAACGACACCTGGGGTCACCTGAGCGGTGATATTGTCCTGCGTAACGTGGCGCGTGAAGGGATCCAGATAATGCAGCCGCATAACGTCTCGGTTTACCGCTACGGTGGAGAAGAGTTCGCAGTGATTTTCCAAGCTGACCAGATCGCTAGCGCATTCTCGTTACTGGACGCGTGGCGAACCGCCGTTGAAAAACGCGTCTGGCGGGAAGAAAACCTGCGGGTAACGTTCAGTGCCGGTCTGGGGGAATGGCATTTCGAACCGCTGGAGGAGCTGGTGGGGAGCGTGGATAACGCCCTATACAGCGCGAAACAACAGGGAAAAAACCGCATTATTCGAACGTCTGTCGGCTGATTTTCGCTGCCCGGCGCAAAATTGTAACCGGTTTCAGAAAAATGCCGATTTCTTTGTGATGCCTGACACACAATCACGGTAAAGCGGTTGTTGAAGCAGTCTGCACGGGATAATTATCAATAAACACATGTAGATCGAGGCTGATTATGAAGAACATCGTTTTATGCTGTGCAGCGGGAATGTCAACGAGCATGCTGGTTCAACGTATGAAAGACGCCGCGCAGAAAAAAGGGGTTGAAGTCACCATTAAAGCCGTTCCGGTCGCGGAATTTAAAGACAACATCGCGACGGCCGACATCGTATTACTGGGGCCACAGGTTAAATACGAGCAGGCGAAACTTCAGGCCCAGGCCGAGCCGCTGGGTAAAAAGGTCGCGGTGATCGACATGATGGATTACGGCATGATGAAAGGTGATGCCGTACTGGAAAAAGCGCTCAAACTGCTGGAGTCATAATGGAAGACTTAGAAACGACAATCATGGAACTGCTGGTCAACGCGGGTGCGGCGCGCAGTGCTGCCCTGACGGCATTACAGATGGCGCGTAAAGGTGACTTTGACGAAGCCGAAAAGGCGATGGAAGAGTCGCGCGAGTATGTGAAGCATGCGCACACCATCCAGACACAGCTTATTGGTCTTGATGAAGGCACCGGGAAGCTTCCGGTTAACCTGATTACCGTCCATTCTCAGGATCACCTGATGAACGCGATGGTCATCCAGGATCTGGCGGGCGATATGATTGAGCTTTATCGACGCATCCCGTTGCTAAATTAAAAGCTACAGCTGTAAAAAAACCCGCCGAGGCGGGTTTTTTATTTACGGCATCAACGATTACTCGTTGTCGGAACCGCCCAGACCTGCGTTTAGCAGCTCTGCCAGGCTCGCGGATGCATCTTCAGCAGTCACCTGCGGTGCAGCTGGCAGTTCGCCTGCAGCACGACGACGCATACGATCCTGATGGTACGCATAACCGGTACCCGCCGGGATCAGACGACCCACGATAACGTTCTCTTTCAGACCGCGCAGTTCATCACGTTTACCTGCAACAGCGGCTTCGGTCAGGACACGAGTGGTTTCCTGGAACGATGCTGCAGAGATGAAGGACTCGGTTGCCAGAGACGCTTTGGTGATACCCAGCAGATCGCGCGAGAAGGTCGCACCGATTTTGCCGTTCGCTTCCAGTTCGCGGTTAGCGATCTTGACGCGTGAGTACTCAACCTGCTCGCCTTCCAGGAACTCGGAGCTGCCCGCGTTCTCGATGGTCGCTTTACGCAGCATCTGACGAACGATAACTTCGATGTGTTTATCGTTAATCTTAACGCCCTGCAGACGGTATACGTCCTGTACTTCGTTAACAATGTAACGCGTAACAGCATGCACACCACGCAGACGCAGGATGTCGTGCGGCGCTTCTGGACCGTCGGAAACCACGTCACCACGTTCTACGCGTTCACCTTCGAACACGTTGAGCTGACGCCACTTAGGAATCATCTCTTCGTACGGCTCGCTGCCATCTACCGGAGTGATAACCAGACGGCGTTTACCTTTGGTCTCTTTACCGAAGGAGATGATACCGCTGATTTCAGCCAGGATTGCCGGCTCTTTCGGACGACGTGCTTCGAACAGGTCCGCAACGCGTGGCAGACCACCGGTGATGTCCTTGGTACCGCCGGATTCCTGAGGAATACGCGCCAGAGTGTCACCAGAGCTGATCTGTACGCCATCTTCCAGTTGTACAATCGCTTTACCAGGCAGGAAGTACTGTGCAGGCATATCGGTACCTGGGATCAGAACGTCGTTACCCTGAGCATCAACGATTTTCAGTGCAGGACGCAGATCTTTACCGCCGGTAGTACGTTCAGCAGAATCCAGAACTACCAGAGAAGACAGACCGGTCAGCTCGTCAGTCTGACGAGTAATGGTCTGGCCGTCGATCATGTCAGTGAAGCGGATGAAACCACTCACTTCGGTGATAACTGGCATGGTGTGTGGATCCCAGTTTGCAACGGTTTCACCGCCGGCAACCTGCTCGCCATCACCTTTCGCCATAACAGCACCGTAAGGCACTTTATAGCTCTCTTTGGTACGACCGAATTCGTCGATCAGCTTCAGTTCGGTGTTACGAGAAGTGATAACCAGTTTACCGCTGGAGTTCACAACCGATTTCGCGTTGCTGAGCTTGATGCTACCTTTGTTTTTCACCTGGATGCTGGATTCAGCAGCCGCACGAGATGCCGCACCACCGATGTGGAACGTACGCATCGTCAGCTGTGTACCCGGCTCACCGATGGACTGTGCCGCGATAACGCCAATGGCTTCACCTTTGTTGATGATGTGGCCACGTGCCAGGTCACGACCGTAGCAGTGCGCACATACACCAAAGTCGGTGTCACAGGATACAACGGAACGCACTTTCACGGAGTCAACAGAGTTCGCTTCCAGCAGGTCACACCACTGTTCGTGCAGCAGCGTGTTGCGTGGAACCAGAATGTCTGCGGTACCCGGCTTCAGAATGTCTTCCGCGGTAACACGACCCAGTACGCGATCGCGCAGTGGCTCTTTAACATCACCACCCTCGATAACCGGGGTCATGGTGATACCTTCAAGGGTGCCACAATCGTCTTCGGTCACCACCAGATCCTGCGCAACGTCAACCAGACGACGCGTCAGATAACCGGAGTTCGCTGTTTTCAGTGCGGTATCCGCCAGACCTTTACGCGCACCGTGCGTGGAGATGAAGTACTGGAGTACGTTCAGACCTTCACGGAAGTTCGCGGTGATTGGCGTTTCGATGATGGAGCCATCTGGCTTCGCCATCAGACCACGCATACCTGCCAGCTGACGAATCTGTGCTGCAGAACCACGCGCACCGGAGTCGGCCATCATGTAAATGCTGTTGAAGGAAACCTGCTGCTCTTCTACGCCGTCACGGTTAATCACGGTTTCGGTTTGCAGGTTATCCATCATCGCTTTGGATACACGATCGTTCGCCGCAGCCCAGATATCGATAACTTTGTTGTAGCGTTCGCCCGCGGTTACCAGACCAGACTGGAACTGCTCCTGGATTTCCGCAACTTCAGCTTCTGCTTCAGAGATGATCTCGTGTTTCTTCTCTGGGATGACCATGTCATCGATACCAACAGATGCACCTGAACGCGCTGCATAAGCAAAGCCGGTGTACATTGTCTGGTCAGCGAAGATAACGGTCGGCTTCAGACCCAGAATGCGGTAACAGGTGTTCAGCATTTTGGAGATCGCTTTCTTACCCAGCGCCTGGTTGACGATGGAGAAAGGCAGACCTTTCGGTACGATCATCCACAGAATGGCACGGCCGATAGTCGTGTCTTTCAGGCTGGTTTTCGCAACGAATTCGCCGTTAGCATCTTTTTCGTATTCAGTGATACGCACTTTAACGCGCGCATGCAGAGAGGCCAGGCCAGCGCGATAAATACGCTCAGCTTCTTTCGGGCCAGTCAGCACCATGCCTTCGCCTTTAGCGTTAACACAGTCACGGGTCATGTAGTACAGACCCAATACAACGTCCTGAGAAGGAACGATGATTGGCTCGCCGTTCGCAGGAGACAGGATGTTGTTGGTAGACATCATCAGCGCACGCGCTTCGAGCTGGGCTTCCAGCGTCAGCGGTACGTGAACAGCCATCTGGTCACCATCGAAGTCGGCGTTATACGCCGCACAAACCAGTGGGTGCAGCTGAATAGCTTTACCTTCGATCAGGACTGGCTCAAATGCCTGGATACCCAGACGGTGCAGAGTTGGTGCACGGTTCAGCAGTACCGGGTGTTCGCGGATCACTTCGTCCAGGATATCCCAAACGACAGCTTCTTCACGCTCAACCATTTTCTTAGCGGCTTTGATGGTGGTGGCGAGTCCTCGCAACTCCAGTTTGCCGTAGATGAATGGTTTGAACAGCTCCAGTGCCATTTTCTTCGGCAGACCGCACTGATGCAGACGCAGGTATGGACCTACGGTGATTACAGAACGACCGGAGTAGTCAACACGCTTACCGAGCAGGTTCTGACGGAAACGACCCTGTTTACCTTTGATCATGTCGGCCAAAGATTTCAGAGGGCGTTTGTTAGAACCGGTGATCGCACGACCGCGACGACCGTTATCCAGCAGGGCATCTACCGCTTCCTGCAGCATACGTTTTTCGTTGCGTACGATGATGTCCGGCGCAGCCAGATCCAGCAGACGTTTCAGACGGTTGTTACGGTTGATCACGCGACGATACAGATCGTTCAGATCGGACGTAGCGAAACGACCACCATCCAGCGGAACCAGCGGACGCAGATCTGGCGGCAGAACCGGCAGAACGGTCAGGATCATCCACTCTGGCTTGTTACCAGACTGAACGAACGCTTCCAGCAGTTTGATACGCTTGGTCAGCTTTTTACGCTTGGTTTCGGAGTTGGTTTCGTTCAGCTCTTCACGCAGCTGCTCGCACTCTTGCTCCAGATCCATGCTCTTCAGCAGGGCCTGAATAGCTTCCGCACCCATCTTCGCGTCGAATTCGTCACCGAACTCTTCCAGCGCGTCCAGATACTGCTCTTCAGTCAGGATCTGGTGACGTTCCAGGTTCGTCATCCCGCCTTCGATAACCACATAAGATTCGAAGTACAGAACACGTTCGATATCGCGCAGCGGCATATCCAGCAGCAGGCCGATACGGGACGGCAGAGATTTCAGGAACCAGATGTGAGCAGTCGGAGACGCCAGCTCGATGTGGCCCATGCGCTCACGGCGCACTTTGGTCTGGGTCACTTCAACGCCGCACTTCTCACAGATCACACCACGGTGTTTCAGGCGCTTGTACTTACCGCACAGGCACTCGTAATCTTTTACTGGCCCGAAAATACGTGCACAGAAAAGGCCGTCACGCTCAGGTTTGAACGTACGGTAGTTGATGGTTTCCGGCTTTTTAACTTCACCGAAAGACCATGAACGGATCATGTCTGGCGAAGCCAGAGCAATTTTGATCGCATCAAACTCTTCGGTTTTAGTTTGCGCTTTCAGAAACTTTAATAAGTCTTTCACGGATTTGCTCCCGTCGGAGTTAGCACACTCTGCTGTCGGGCGTTAACCCGACAGCAGTGACCTGTTTGAGCGAGAATTACTCGTCTTCCAGTTCGATGTTGATACCCAGCGAACGAATCTCTTTCAACAGTACGTTGAAGGACTCTGGCATGCCCGGTTCCATCTGATGGTTGCCGTCCACGATGTTCTTATACATCTTGGTACGACCGTTCACGTCATCAGACTTAACGGTGAGCATTTCCTGCAGGGTGTATGCTGCGCCGTATGCTTCCAGCGCCCACACTTCCATCTCCCCGAAGCGCTGACCACCGAACTGTGCCTTACCACCCAGCGGCTGCTGAGTAACCAGGCTGTAAGAACCGGTAGAACGAGCGTGCATCTTGTCGTCGACCAGGTGGTTCAGTTTCAGCATGTACATGTAACCTACGGTTACCGGACGCTCGAACTGTTCACCGGTACGGCCGTCAAACAGCGTAATCTGACCAGACGTTGGCAGACCACCCAGTTGCAGCAGCTCTTTAATTTCAGCTTCTTTTGCACCGTCGAATACCGGCGTTGCAATTGGCATACCTTTGCGCAGGTTCTCTGCCAGACGCAGCACTTCTTCATCGCTGAAGGTGTTCAGGTCGACTTTCTGACGCACATCGGTACCCAGATCGTAGGCACGCTGGATGAATTCGCGCAGTTTCGCGACTTCCTGCTGCTGTTTCAGCATGGCGTTAATCTTGTCGCCGATACCTTTCGCAGCCATACCCAGGTGGGTTTCCAGAATCTGACCGATGTTCATACGAGACGGTACGCCCAGCGGGTTCAGTACGATATCTACCGGCGTACCGTTAGCATCGTGCGGCATATCTTCGATCGGGTTGATCTTAGAGATAACACCCTTGTTACCGTGACGACCTGCCATCTTATCACCAGGCTGGATCTGACGTTTAACAGCCAGATACACCTTAACAATCTTCAGCACGCCTGGTGCCAGATCGTCTCCCTGAGTGATTTTGCGGCGTTTCGCTTCGAGTTTTTTCTCGAACTCGTGTTTCAGTTCGTCATACTGCTCAGCCAGCTGTTCCAGCTGATTTTGTTTCTCTTCGTCGGTCAGGCCCAGTTCCAGCCAGCGATCGCGTGGCAGTTTGTCGAGCTTCTCAGCTTCAACGCCACCGGCAACCAGCACCGCATAGATACGGCTGAACAGACCCGCTTCGAGGATCTGCAGTTCTTCAGACAGGTCTTTCTTAGCCTGTTTGAGCTGCATCTCTTCGATTTCCAGCGCACGTTTATCTTTCTCAACGCCGTCACGGGTGAAGACCTGAACGTCGATAACCGTACCGGAAACACCGTTTGGTACGCGCAGAGAAGAGTCTTTAACGTCAGACGCTTTCTCACCGAAGATTGCACGCAGCAGTTTCTCTTCTGGCGTCAGCTGGGTTTCACCTTTCGGCGTTACCTTACCAACCAGAATGTCGCCGCCGGTCACTTCCGCACCGATGTAAACGATACCGGATTCATCCAGTTTGGAGAGCGCAGCTTCACCCACGTTAGGGATGTCAGCGGTGATCTCTTCTGGCCCCAGCTTGGTGTCACGGGACACACAGGCCAGTTCCTGAATGTGGATGGTGGTGAAACGATCTTCCTGTACCACACGTTCGGAGACGAGGATGGAGTCTTCGAAGTTGTAACCGTTCCACGGCATGAACGCTACGCGCATGTTCTGACCGAGCGCCAGTTCACCGAGGTCGGTGGACGGACCGTCTGCCAGCACGTCGCCGCGCTCAACTGGCTCACCCAGAGATACGCAAGGCATCTGGTTGATACAGGTGTTCTGGTTAGAACGGGTGTATTTGGTCAGGTTGTAGATGTCGATACCCGCTTCGCCCGGATACATCTCGTCTTCGTTAACTTTGATAACGATACGGGATGCGTCAACGTACTGAACGGTACCGCCACGCTTAGCCACTGCAGTAACACCGGAGTCAACGGCAACAGCACGTTCCATACCGGTACCAACCAGCGGCTTATCAGCACGCAGAGTTGGAACGGCCTGACGTTGCATGTTCGCACCCATCAATGCACGGTTGGCGTCATCGTGTTCCAGGAACGGGATCAGGGACGCACCGACGGATACCACCTGCTGGGTGGATACGTCCATGTAGTCAACCTGGTCGCGGCTGAACAAGCTGGATTCGCCTTTGCTACGGCAGGTAACCAGATCTTCTACAAAGTGGCCTTCGTCATCCAGGTTGGAGTTCGCCTGAGCGATAACGTAGTTGCCTTCTTCAATAGCAGACAGGTAATGAATTTCGTCGGTAACAACACCGTCAGTCACTTTACGGTACGGGGTCTCAAGGAAACCGTATTCGTTTGTCTGTGCGTACACGGACAGGGAGTTGATCAGACCGATGTTTGGACCTTCAGGCGTTTCGATTGGACATACGCGACCGTAGTGAGTCGGGTGTACGTCTCGAACTTCGAAGCCTGCGCGTTCACGGGTCAGACCGCCTGGGCCGAGTGCAGAGATACGACGTTTGTGCGTAATCTCAGACAGCGGGTTGTTCTGGTCCATAAACTGAGACAGCTGGCTGGAACCGAAGAACTCTTTCACGGCTGCAGAAATCGGCTTGGCGTTGATCATATCCTGAGGCATCAGGGTATCCAGATCGCCCAAAGACAGACGCTCTTTCACCGCACGCTCTACACGCACCAAGCCAACGCGGAACTGGTTTTCCGCCATTTCGCCTACGGAACGGATACGACGGTTGCCGAGGTGGTCGATGTCGTCCACTTCGCCTTTACCGTTACGGATATCAATGAGCTTCTTCATCACTTCGATGATGTCGTCTTTGCTCAGGATACCGGAACCTTCGATCTCATCGCGCAGCAGAGAACGGTTGAACTTCATACGACCAACCGCAGACAGATCGTAGCGGTCTTCAGAGAAGAACAGGTTCTCGAACAGGCTTTCAGCCGCTTCGCGAGTTGGTGGCTCCCCAGGACGCATCATGCGGTAGATTTCTACCAGCGCGCTCAGACGATCGTTGGTTGGGTCGACGCGTACAGTCTCAGAGATGTACGGACCGTGGTCCAGATCGTTAGTGAACAGCGTTTCGATACGTTTGTGGCCAGCCTGACTCAGCTTAGCCAGCAGATCCAGGCTCAGCTCCATGTTAGCCGGGCAGATCAGCTCGCCAGTTGATTCATCAACGTAATCTTTCGCGGCTACTTTTCCTGCAATGTATTCAACCGGAACTTCGATGTGTTTGATATCATCTTTTTCCAGCTGACGGATGTGGCGCGCGGTAATACGGCGACCTTTTTCCACATACACTTTGCCGTCGGCTTCGATGTCGAACGACGCGGTCTCACCACGCAGACGTTCCGGCACCAGCTCCATCTGCAGCTTGTTGTCGCGGATTTCAAAGATCACTTTTTCAAAGAACAGGTCCAGGATCTGTTCAGTGGTATAGTTCAGTGCGCGCAGAATGATGGTTGCAGGCAGTTTACGACGACGGTCGATACGGACAAACAGGTTGTCTTTTGGATCGAACTCGAAGTCCAGCCATGAACCACGGTAAGGAATGATGCGCGCGTTATACAGTACTTTACCGGAAGAGTGTGTTTTACCTTTATCGCTGTCGAAGAAGACGCCCGGGCTACGGTGCAGCTGGGAAACGATAACACGCTCAGTACCGTTGATAACGAAAGTACCGTTGTCTGTCATGAGTGGAATTTCACCCATGTAGACTTCTTGTTCTTTAATGTCTTTAACAGTGCCTTCCGGCGCTTCGCGCTCGTAGATCACCAGACGCAGTTTTACGCGCAGCGGTGCGGAATAGGTCACGCCACGGATCTGACATTCCTGAACGTCAAACACCGGTTCGCCAAGGCGGTAGCTGACGTACTGCAGCTCGGAGTTACCGCTGTAGCTCTGAATTGGGAACACGGAACGGAAGGCTGCTTCCAGACCGTACTGCCCTTCAGGATCTTGCTCGATAAACTTCTGGAACGAGTCAAGCTGGATAGAAAGGAGATATGGAATGTCCAGAACTTGTGGACGTTTACCAAAATCCTTACGAATACGTTTTTTCTCGGTATAGGAGTAAACCATAGGGTTCCTCAGCTCGCTGACAAGTCGACCCATCTGTCCGACGAAGGGACAGTTTGTGCAACACCATTTTGTGGACCGGAAAATTGAATACTTTCCGCAATACCTGTTGCTATCACGCTTAAACCATTTCATTGCGATTTACACAGAGCGAGCACCCTGTCGCAGTATATTAAGTCGTCGATAGAAACAAGCATTGAAAGACACATCGATAGTCAAACAGTGTGAAATGCTACCGAGGCCTTACAGCGCAAAAAGGCTGGTGACTAAAAAGTCACCAGCCATCAGCCTAATTACTTAGGCTGCAACCAGAAAAGTTGGCTTATTTAACTTCAACTTCAGCGCCAGCTTCTTCCAGAGATTTTTTCAGTGCTTCTGCGTCGTCTTTGCTCACGCCTTCTTTCAGCGCAGCTGGAGCAGATTCTACCAGGTCTTTAGCTTCTTTCAGACCCAGACCGGTAGCGCCACGAACAGCTTTGATTACTGCAACTTTGTTCGCGCCAGCAGCTTTCAGAATTACGTCGAATTCAGTTTTCTCTTCAGCAGCGTCAGCAGCTGGGCCAGCAGCAACAGCTACAGCAGCAGCAGCAGAAACACCGAATTTTTCTTCCATTGCAGAGATCAGCTCAACAACGTCCATTACGGACATAGCGGATACTGCTTCAATGATTTGATCTTTAGTGATAGACATTTAAATTGTTCCTGAATATCAGAATAAGTTTATACGTAAGCAGATGCTTTATAAAGATAACTGCGATTAAGCAGCTTCTTTCGCATCGCGTACAGCAGCCAGAGTACGAACCAGTTTGCCAGCCGAAGCTTCTTTCATGGTTGCCATCAGGCGTGCAATTGCTTCTTCGTAGGTCGGCAGAGTTGCCAGGCGGTCGATCTGAGACGCCGGGATCAGCTCACCTTCAAAGGCAGCGGCTTTGACCTCAAATTTTGCATTCGCTTTCGCGAACTCTTTGAACAGACGAGCAGCAGCGCCCGGGTGTTCCATAGAGTATGCAATCAGGGTCGGACCAACAAACGTGTCTTTCAGGCACTCAAAAGAGGTACCTTCAACAGCACGGCGCAGCAGGGTGTTACGAACAACACGCATGTAAACGCCAGCTTCACGACCTGCTTTACGCAGTTCAGTCATTTTATCTACAGTTACGCCACGGGAATCCGCAACTACTGCAGACAGCGCGCCTTTGGCTACTTCGCTGACTTCAGCAACAATCGCTTGTTTGTCTTGAAGATTTAAAGCCATTAGCTTTTGCTCCTGGATGTTTGCCGGAACTCATGTTCCGGAACTCACTTCACTCTTCCCAACGGAAAGAGCGTCTTAATACGGTGAGCAGAAACAAGCCAGAATATCCAAAAATAATCTTAGCGTTCTGTCACCGTCTACGCAGGGGATTAAGTCTCTTGCGAAACACCTGCGGTCTTCGACGGAGGCCTGGATTAGGCCAGGCTCCAACGAACAATTCTTTTAGCCGCTAACTTTCGTTAGCAAACGTGGGGGTAAGATTGTAGACAAAATCACCGCCCACGTAAAGGCATTAGTTTGCAGCAGCGCTCAGGCCAGCCTGGTCAACTGCAACACCTGCACCCATGGTGGTGGAGATGCTAACTTTCTTGATGTACACGCCTTTCGCCTGAGTTGGTTTTGCTTTTTTCAGCGCAACCAGCAGAGCTTCCAGGTTTTCTTTCAGTTTGTCAGCGTCGAAGTCCACTTTACCGATGGTGGTGTGGATGATGCCGTTTTTGTCGTTACGATAACGAACCTGACCTGCTTTAGCGTTCTTAACCGCTTCAGCAACGTTAGGGGTTACAGTACCCACTTTCGGGTTTGGCATCAGGCCGCGTGGACCCAGCACCTGGCCCAGCTGGCCAACAACGCGCATTGCATCTGGAGATGCGATAACAACGTCAAAGTTCATTTCGCCTTTTTTGATCTGGTCAGCCAGATCTTCCATACCTACCAGTTCAGCGCCAGCAGCTTTAGCAGCTTCTGCGTTTGCACCCTGAGTAAATACAGCTACGCGAACGGAACGGCCAGTACCGTGTGGCAGTACAGTTGCACCACGAACGTTCTGATCAGATTTACGAGCATCGATGCCCAGGTTAACAGCAACGTCAACGCTTTCAACGAACTTAGCGGTAGCCAGTTCTTTCAGCAGAGCGATAGCTTCGTTGATGTCGTACTGTTTGGTCGCATCAACTTTGTCACGGATCACGGACATGCGCTTGGTCAGTTTAGCCATTTCTTAGTCCTCCACTACCAGGCCCATGGAACGTGCAGTACCTTCGATAGAGCGAGTCATCGCTTCAATGTCGGCACCAGTCATGTCGGCAGCTTTGGTCTGCGCGATTTCCTGCAGCTGAGCGCGGGAAATTTTACCCACTTTGTCTTTGTTCGGTTTACCGGAACCAGACTTGATACCAGCCGCTTTCTTCAGCAGAACTGCTGCAGGAGGGGTTTTGGTAACGAAAGTGAAAGAACGGTCAGCGTAAACAGTGATTACAACTGGGATTGGCAGACCTTTTTCCAGGGATTCAGTTTTGGCGTTAAACGCTTTACAGAATTCCATGATGTTCACACCCTGCTGACCCAGAGCTGGACCAACTGGTGGACTTGGGTTCGCCATACCAGCTGCAACCTGCAGCTTGACGTAGGCTTGTACTTTCTTAGCCATTCTAAAATCCTCTGATTGGGTGATAGCGCCTCAGCGAGGCTCCCCGTGAATAAAATCGTTTTACAGGCCGTGGCCCATAAAAACAAAAGGCGCGAAATTGTATTCCAATCTCGCGCCCTGTGCAACGATTAAATCGCCGCTTTTTTGATCGCTGCTTAGGCTTTTTCTACCTGGGCAAAGTCCAGTTCTACTGGGGTCGCACGACCGAAGATAGAAACAGAAACTTTCAGGCGGGATTTCTCGTAATCCACTTCTTCGACCACGCCATTAAAGTCAGCAAACGGACCGTCATTAACACGAACCATTTCACCCGGTTCAAACAGCGTTTTCGGACGCGGCTTATCACCCACCTGCTGCAGGCGGTTCATAATCGCATCAACTTCTTTGTCGCTGATTGGCGCCGGACGGTCAGACGTGCCGCCGATAAAGCCCATCACGCGCGGTACGCTGCGCACAAGGTGCCAGCTCGCGTCGTTCATAACCATCTGAACCAGCACGTAACCCGGGAAGAATTTACGCTCGCTTTTGCGGCGTTGGCCGCCACGGATCTCGACCACTTCTTCGGTCGGAACCATAACTTCGCCAAATAACTCTTCCATGTTGTGTAATTTGATATGCTCACGCAGCGACGTTGCTACGCGGCCTTCAAAACCGGAAAACGCCTGAACGACGTACCAGCGCTTTTTAGGGGCTTCAGACATCTCAGAACCTCAGGCCAGTGATAAAGGATACCAGGCGAACCAGAATACCATCCAGTCCCCACAGGATCAGTGACATTACAGCGGTTACCGCCGCTACGATCAGCGTGGTGTGCAATGTTTCCTGGCGAGTCGGCCAAATTACCTTACGGACTTCGGTACGCGCTTCGCGGGCAAAAGCGACAGTCGCTTTGCCTTTTGTCGTCAACAGCGCGACACCACCCGCTGCAGCAATCAGAATTACCACTGCAAGCGCGCGTAGCGGCAGCATAATGTCACGATAAAGATAGTTGCCGACGATCGCTACGATCAGCAGAACGGCTACCACTACCCATTTCATCGCTTCCAGGCCGCGCCCGCTCCCTTGAGCTTCGGTATTCGCACTCATAAACCAACCTGTCAGAAGTATTCTACAAACATTTTCACCCCGCGATCGCGAGGCAAACCAAATCGAAATGCTAATTCGCTTTTCGAATTATACGCTCTCTGCAGAGCCTGTCTCAGCAATGATTATGACAAAAATAATCACTGATGAGCCAGGTTCTGGCGTGAAAGCGTGCAAAAAGGGCATCAAATGATGCCCTTTTATTGCGCATTGCGTCAAATGTTATCAGCAATTAGCCGAGAACTTTAGCAACCACGCCCGCGCCAACGGTACGGCCACCTTCACGGATTGCGAAACGCAGACCGTCGTCCATCGCGATTGGGTGGATCAGAGTCACAACCATCTTGATGTTGTCGCCTGGCATTACCATCTCTACGCCTTCTGGCAGTTCGATGGTACCGGTCACGTCAGTTGTACGGAAGTAGAACTGTGGACGGTAGCCTTTGAAGAACGGAGTATGACGGCCGCCTTCGTCTTTGGACAGGATGTACACTTCAGATTCGAACTTGGTGTGTGGCTTGATTGAGCCTGGCTTCGCCAGAACCTGACCACGTTCGATTTCTTCACGTTTGATACCACGCAGCAGAACACCAACGTTCTCACCAGCACGGCCTTCGTCCAGCAGTTTGCGGAACATTTCAACGCCAGTACAGGTAGACTTCGCAGTCTCTTTGATACCAACGATTTCAACTTCTTCACCAACTTTGATGATACCGCGCTCTACACGACCGGTAACAACGGTACCACGACCGGAGATGGAGAATACGTCTTCGATTGGCAGCAGGAATGGCTTGTCAATCGCACGCTCTGGTTCTGGGATGTAAGAATCCAGGTAGCCAGCCAGTTCGATGATTTTCGCTTCCCATTCTGCGTCGCCTTCCAGCGCTTTCAGCGCGGAACCACGAACGATTGGGGTATCGTCGCCTGGGAAATCGTACTGAGACAGCAGTTCACGAACTTCCATCTCTACCAGTTCCAGCAGCTCTTCGTCATCAACCATGTCGCATTTGTTCAGGAACACGATGATGTAAGGAACGCCTACCTGACGACCCAGCAGGATGTGCTCACGAGTCTGAGGCATTGGGCCGTCAGTCGCAGCAACAACCAGGATCGCGCCGTCCATCTGCGCAGCACCGGTGATCATGTTTTTAACATAGTCGGCGTGGCCTGGGCAGTCTACGTGTGCGTAGTGGCGAGTCGGGGTGTCATACTCAACGTGAGAGGTGTTGATGGTGATACCACGAGCTTTTTCTTCTGGTGCGTTATCGATCTGGTCGAATGCACGAGCAGAACCACCGTAGGTTTTTGCCAGAACGGTAGTGATTGCAGCGGTCAGCGTTGTTTTACCATGGTCAACGTGGCCGATAGTACCGACGTTAACGTGCGGTTTTGTACGTTCAAACTTTTCTTTAGACATCGATTGTCCCTCTAAGACACGGATAAATCGGTGATATCACCACATCAACCAGGCGAAATGCCTGAACTGTTGAATCAAGTAAAATTGAAACAGAGAGAAACGGGAAGGAGAAGTGAAGTGGTGCTGATACCCAGAGTCGAACTGGGGACCTCACCCTTACCAAGGGTGCGCTCTACCAACTGAGCCATATCAGCACGTATTGGAGCGGGCAGCGGGAATCGAACCCGCATCATCAGCTTGGAAGGCTGAGGTAATAGCCATTATACGATGCCCGCATCCTGAAACTCGGCTACCCAGTTCTTTCTGTAACAAAAAAAGAGATTTCTCTCTTTTTAAGTTCGAGCTGATTCAGCTTTTAAACCAGCTCCGGCGGCATTTACGCTGCCAGAAAGTGGTGGTGGGGGAAGGATTCGAACCTTCGAAGTCTGTGACGGCAGATTTACAGTCTGCTCCCTTTGGCCGCTCGGGAACCCCACCGGACTTGATGGTGCCGACTACCGGAATCGAACTGGTGACCTACTGATTACAAGTCAGTTGCTCTACCTACTGAGCTAAGTCGGCATCAAGTAGCGCGCATTCTATGGATACCTGCGCGGTCATGCAACTAAAAATTTGCATAAAACGTTCTTTCGCTCACATTTTATGCTAACCACGCATCAAGCGCTGTAAAAGTAGTCATTCACGGTCAAATATTCAACATATATGAGCGAATTGCATCGCATACACCGTAGCGTGACGGCTTCCGCGTAACGCAGCGCTTTCCATCTTTTTTCTTATTATTCCTGTCATCTGGTGTTAACCTCCTGCCCATTGTCCAAAATTAACTGTGTGATGAGCCATGATCCGGCAGTGTGATGCTGGCTCACTGAAGCATGCTTATGAGCAAAAAAGAGCAAACGTTAATGACGCCTTATCTTCACTTTAACCGCAGCCAGTGGGCTGCCCTGCGTGATTCCGTCCCTATGACGCTGACGGAAGGTGAAATCGCACGGTTAAAAGGGATAAACGAAGATCTGTCCCTGGAAGAAGTGGCAGAAATTTATCTCCCCCTCTCACGCTTGCTTAACTTCTATATCAGTTCCAACCTGCGCCGTCAGGCGGTGCTGGAGCAGTTCCTTGGAACCAATGGTCAACGCATTCCTTATATCATCAGTATTGCTGGCAGCGTGGCGGTAGGTAAAAGCAAAACCGCGCGTGTCTTGCAGGCTCTCCTGAGCCGCTGGCCAGAACACCGCAGCGTGGAGCTGATCACCACCGACGGCTTTCTGCACCCCAATGAGGTGTTAAAAGAACGCGGGCTGATGAAGAAGAAGGGCTTCCCGCTCTCTTATGACATGCACCGTCTGGTGAAATTTGTCTCTGACCTGAAATCCGGCGTGCCTAACGTCACGGCGCCGGTCTATTCGCACCTGATCTACGATCGCATTCCGGGCGGAGACAAAACGGTGGTGCAGCCAGACATTCTGATTCTGGAAGGGTTAAATGTGCTGCAAAGTGGGATGGATTATCCTCACGATCCGCATCACGTGTTTGTCTCTGACTTCGTCGATTTCTCTATTTATGTCGATGCACCGGAAGATTTGCTGCAAAGCTGGTATATCAACCGCTTCCTGAAGTTCCGCGAAGGGGCGTTCACTGACCCGGACTCCTATTTCCATCACTACGCCCAGCTTTCTGAAGAAGAGGCGGTGAAGGTGGCGACAGGTCTGTGGAACGAGATCAACTACGTAAACCTGAAAGAGAACATTCTCCCTACCCGCGAGCGGGCGAGCCTGATCCTCACCAAGAGCGAGAAACACGCTGTCGACCAGATTCGTTTGCGGAAATAGGTTAGCAGACATAAAAAAACCGGCTTAACGCCGGTTTTTTTATTTACGCCTGCGGCTTTTCGCCGTTTTCATCCTGATCGACCGCAAAGCAGGCGACCAGCTGACCGCGATAATCTTTCAGCTGCGGCTGTAGTTGGGTGCAAGGGCCAAAGCGGCGACTGCAACGGGCGTTGAACGCACATCCCGGAGGTGGATTCAACGGACTTGGCAGTTCACCGGTCAGCTTAATACGCTCACGACGATCGTCCGGGTTCAGGCGCGGTGTCGCAGAGAGCAGCGCCTGGGTGTATGGGTGGCGAGGGTTATTAAAGATCTGATCTTTCGTCCCCTTCTCCACGCAGCGCCCCAGATACATCACCATCACTTCATCAGCGATATGCTCTACCACCGACAGGTCGTGGGAGATAAATACGTAAGACAGCCCCAGCTCCTGCTGCAGATCCATCATCAGATTCAGCACCTGTGCGCGCACGGAAACGTCGAGCGCTGAGACCGGTTCATCGGCAATCACGACATCCGGGTCGAGCATCAGGCCACGGGCGATGGCGATACGCTGGCGCTGGCCGCCAGAGAACATATGCGGGTAGCGATCGTAATGCTCGGTTTTCAGGCCGACTTTCGCCATCATCGCCAGCGCTTTTTCACGACGCTGCTCTTTGCTGAGATTACTGTTAATCAGCAGCGGCTCTTCCAGAATCTGCCCCACTTTCTTGCGCGGGTTCAATGAACCGTATGGGTTCTGGAACACAATCTGGATTTTCTGGCGACGCAGCTTCTGCGCCTGCGGATCGTGCTTGAGCAGATCCTGCCCCTGATAATAGAGCTCGCCGCCGGTAGGCGTTTCAATCATCGTCAGCAGACGGCCTAAGGTTGATTTGCCGCAGCCCGACTCCCCGACCACCGCCAGCGTTTTACCGCGTTCGAGGGTAAAGGAGACGCCGTCCAGCGCTTTCACCAGGCGCTCAGGGGCAAAAATCCCCTTCTTCACCGGGTAGTGTTTTTTCAGGTCGATAGCCTGCAACAGCGGTTGTTGCGTGGTGGCCTGTTGCGTACTCATAGTGTTGGCCTCCCGGCATCATCGAGTGGGTAGTGGCATTTCGACTGACGACCGTCAGCCAGCTGGTTCAGCTCAGGCTCTTCGGCACGGCATTTATCCGTCGCATACGGGCAACGCGGATTCAGCAGGCAGCCCTGCGGACGGTCATATTTACCCGGTACCACACCCGGCAGCGATGCCAGACGCGCTTTATCCTGGGCAAACTCCGGCAGCGCACGTAAAAGCGCCTGGGTATACGGATGACGCGGTGCGCGGAAGATATCGTGCGAACTTCCGGTCTCCACCACCTGTCCTGCATACATCACGATGATTTTGTGTGCAGCTTCAGCCACCAGCGCCAGGTCGTGCGTAATCAGCACCAGCGCCATGTTCTCTTTCTGCTGCAGTTCCAGCAGCAGCTCGATGATTTGCGCCTGGATGGTCACGTCCAGCGCTGTGGTCGGCTCATCGGCAATCAGCAGTTTTGGCCGACAGGCAATCGCCATCGCGATCATCACACGCTGACTCATCCCACCAGAAAGCTGATGCGGGTAGACATCAAGGCGCGATGCCGGGTCAGGGATCCCCACCTGGTTCAGCAGGTCGATCGCCCGCTGACGACGGGTTTTCTTGTTACCGCCCTGATGGACCTTGATCGCCTCCATAATCTGGAAGCCCACGGTGTAGCAGGGGTTCAGGCTGGTCATCGGGTCCTGGAAGATCATCGCCACTTCCGCGCCCACCAGCTGGCGGCGCTGTTTCTCGGAAATGCGCTTCAGATCCTGACCATTGAACTGCAGGTTTTCCGCCATCACGCGGCCCGGATAATCGATCAGCCCCATAATCGCCAGTGAGCTTACGGACTTACCGGAACCGGATTCCCCAACAATGCCAACCACTTCGCCCTGATTTACGCTGTAGCTGATACGGTCCACGGCGCGAAACGGGGTGCCTTCATCGCCGAAGTGCACCGATAATTTATCTACATTTAATAACGCCATCTCGTGCCTCTTACTGCTTCAGTTTGGGATCAAGTGCATCGCGCAGACCATCACCCATCAGGTTAAATGCCAGCACCGTCAGCAGAATTGCCAGACCCGGGAAGGTGACAACCCACCAGGCGCTTTGTGCGAACTGCAACACGTCGGAGAGCATCGTGCCCCACTCCGGTGTTGGCGGCTGCGCACCCATGCCCAGGAAGCCAAGAGCGGCCATATCAAGAATGGCGTTAGAGAAGCCGAGCGACGCCTGAACAATCAGCGGCGCAAGGCAGTTCGGGAAGATATTGACGAACATCTGGCGCATCGCACCGGCACCGGCCACGCGGGACGCGGTGACGTAGTCGCGGTTCACTTCCACCAGCACTGCCGCACGGGTTAAACGCACGTAGTGAGGGAGTGCCACGAAGGTCAGCGCAAGCGCGGCATTACCGATCGACGGGCCAAATATCGCCACCAGCACCAGGGCCAGCAGCAGGCTTGGCAGCGCTAGCATGATGTCGACGATACGCATGATGATGTTATCAACAATGCCGCCAAAATAACCCGCAACCAGGCCGAGGATGATCCCCATGATCAGGGACAGCACCACCACCAGGCAGCCCACCAGCAGCGACAGACGCGCGCCGTACATCAGACGCGACAATACGTCGCGACCCACATCATCGGTACCCAAGAGGTGAGCCAGGCTCCCGCCGTCCTGCCATGCAGGGGGGGCCAGCAGCGCGTCACGGAACTGATCGGCCGGGTTATACGGTGCAAGCACGTTTGCAAACACGGCAATCAGGATCATGACAGAGACATAGACCAGCCCCACTACCGCGCCTTTATTACGCTTGAAGTAGTGCCAGAATTCCTGCAGCGGCGTCATTGGAACCGGTGCAGCAACCACTTTATTTTCAGAAACGTGTGACATGATGGCCCCTTACTTCTTATGACGAATACGCGGGTTCACCACGCCGTACAGCAAATCGACCAGCAGGTTGACGAGAATAATCATCGTCGCGACCAGCAATACACCGCCCTGCACGACCGGATAGTCACGGCGTTGCAGCGCGTCAATCAGCCAGCGGCCAAGGCCCGGCCAGGAGAAGATGGTTTCGGTCAGGATCGCCCCTGCCAGCAGCGTACCCACCTGCAGACCGATAACGGTCACCACCGGCAGCATGGCGTTACGCAGCGCATGAACGATGATGACTCGCATACGCGTCAGGCCC
Source organism: Enterobacter sp. 50793107 (assembly GCF_001463365.1). NCBI lineage: Bacteria > Pseudomonadati > Pseudomonadota > Gammaproteobacteria > Enterobacterales > Enterobacteriaceae > Enterobacter > Enterobacter sp. 50793107. Next base: position 35,405 of record NZ_LNII01000093.1, read on the forward strand.
TTGGCACGCGCGGTACGAATATAATCCTCGCCCAGCACTTCCAGCATTGACGAACGGGTCATACGCACGATTACCGCCAGAGGGATCGTGCCGAGCACCATCGCCGGCAGGATCATATGCGCGACCGCATCAATAAAGTTGCCCTCTTCGCCCCATATCGCCGTATCAATCAGCATAAAGCCGGTCAGCGGGTTGGAATCATCGAGGAAGACCATATCGCTGACGCGTCCGGAGACCGGCGTCAGGTTAAGCTGCACCGAGACCAGCATAATCAGCATCATGCCCCACCAGAAGATCGGCATGGAGTAGCCGGTCAGCGCCAGGCCCACAGCGGTATGGTCAAAAATAGAGCCACGTTTAACGGCAGCCAGCACCCCGACAGGGATACCCACCGCAGTGGCAAAAATCATGGCGCAGATGCCAAGCTCCAGTGTCGCTTTAAAACGCGGCACGAACTCGTCCCACACCGGAAGACGGCTTTTCAGTGAAATCCCTAAGTCACCATGCATAACGCCCCAGATATAGTGGAGGTACTGCTGCCACATCGGCTTATCGAGGCCGAGTTCAGCCAGCAGCTGCGCATGACGTTCAGGGGAAATACCACGCTCGCCCGCCATAATCATTACCGGGTCGCCGGGGATCATATGGACAAAGGCAAAAGTGAGAAGGGTGATACCGATAAACGTGGGGATGACAAGTCCCAGACGTCGGAGGATGAACTGCAACATAACCCGGATTCTCTCTGAAGACGCACGACCAGTGGCGTGGCGTCTGTATTGCTCACAAATGTAAATTCCCTCTCCCGCAGGAGAGGGTTAGGGTGAGGGCTAGCATGCAAGCCCCTCACCCCTATCGTCTCCCACAGGGAGAGGGAGAACGCCCTACTGATTATTCAACAGATACGTTTTCGAAGTGGTGTTTGCCCAGCGGATCAACCACGTAGCCTTTCACTTCTTTGCGCACTGGCTCGTACACGGTGGAGTGAGCAACAATCAGAGCCGGAGCCTGATCGTGCATAACAACCTGTGCCTGCTTGTAGAGTTCAATACGTTTGTTGTGATCGTCGGTGGCACGTGCCGGCTGGATCAGGTCTTCAAACGGCTTATAACACCAGCGAGAGTAGTTAGAGCCGTCTTTTGCCGCCGCGCAGCTGAAGAGGGTGGCGAAGAAGTTGTCCGGATCCCCGTTGTCACCGGTCCAGCCCATCATCACTGCCTGATGCTCACCCGCTTTGGCGCGCTTCAGATACTCGCCCCACTCGTAGGTGACAATCTTGGCCTGAACGCCGATTTTCGCCCAGTCAGCCTGAACCATTTCAGCCATACGGCGTGCGTTCGGGTTGTACGGACGCTGTACCGGCATCGCCCACAGTTCAACGGTAAAGCCTTTATCCTGCCCTGCTTCCTTCAGCAGCGCTTTCGCTTTCTCTGGATCGTAGGTGTAGTCTTTAACGTCATCGTTATAGCCCCACATGGTTGGCGGGATCAGGTTTTTAGCCGCAACGCCGGCGCCCTGGTAAACGGCCTTGATGATCGCTTCTTTGTTCACCGCATAGGTCAGCGCCTGACGCACTTTCACGTCATCAAACGGTTTCTTCTCGGTGTTGAAGGAGAGATAGCCCACGTTCAGACCAGCCTGCTCCATCAGGTTGATATTCTTGTCCTGCTTCATGCGGGCGATATCAGCCGGGTTCGGGTATGGCATAACCTGGCATTCGTTTTTCTGCAGTTTTGCGTAACGCACAGACGCGTCAGGCGTGATGGAGAAGACCAGACGATCGATCTGTGGTTTGGTACCCCAGTAGCCCGGGAACGCTTTGTACAGAATACGGGAGTCTTTCTGGTACTGCAGCAGCTGGAACGGACCGGTACCGATTGGGTTCAGGTCCACTTTTTCCGGCGTGCCAGCTTTCAGCATGTTGTCCGCGTACTCTTTAGAGAGGATAGAGGCAAAGTCCATGGCCAGGTCTGCCAGGAATGGCGCTTCCGGGCGAGTCAGCACGAACTGAACGGTTTTATCGTCCACTTTTTTCACTTCAGCGATCAGGTCTGGCAGACCCATCCCTTCGAAGTACTCATAGCTGCCGCCGGACACTTTGTGGTACGGGTTCTGAGCGTTTTTCTGACGATCGAAGGAGAACACAACGTCATCGGCGTTGAAGTCGCGCGTTGGTTTGAATTCTTTGCTGTCCTGCCACTTCACGCCCTGGCGCAGGTGGAAGGTATAGGTTTTACCGTCTTCGCTGACGTCCCACTTCTCCGCCAGGCCAGGAATCACTTCCGTGGTGCCGGTTTTAAATTCAACCAGACGGTTATAGATCGGCACAGAGCTTGCGTCGTAAGTCGTACCAGAGGTAAAGAGCTGTGGGTTAAAGCCTTCCGGCGAGCCTTCAGAACAGTAAACCAGGGTTTTTGCCTGTACGCTTGCTGCCACGGTCATAGCCACCAGGCTCAGACCAAGCTTCAGCATCCCTGACTTCTTCAAGGAAATACTCATTATTCTGCTCCAATGTGATGTTTTGCTTTGTTGTGTTACGCCGCCTGACCTTTATTTATTTTTTACCCGGTCCGGTCGGTGATGCCCGAAGGCGTTAAAGGGATGGAGAATCCTTTCAGAAGAGCGTTGGAGTTGCAGCGCAGATCGTCCCTGAAATGCCCCTCGTGCCCTACAATCTGTCAACAGAATGTGAAAACGTCAATACAGGTGACGGGGATTTACGCTGAGTGTGAGAAACCGCAAACAAAGATTAAAAAAACTATGTACGCCAGTTTTCAGCAGGGAAATTTATGCTACTCGTCATGTTGCAGCACAAATATCTTCATATTTCGCAACAATCAGTGATTAACTTTTATTCAGAATGGGTAAATTTTCTTGCAGAACGGTGATTATCTGAGCACTAAATACCGCGAACGTTAAAACGCACAGCGAAAAATGCTGAGGTTATCCATAAGCAACGCGAAAAAAGATCAATCTATATATAAAAAAATACAATGGATTATGTCACAAAATCACGAACAGGCAGGAAGAAGCAGGACTAAGAGGTGTTTTGGCTAATCTGGACGAATAAAGCGTTAATGCAAAAAGGGCTAACCTTGCGGTTAGCCCTTTTTTGAATGTGGTCGGCGAGAGAGGATTCGAACCTCCGACTGTCACTTATACACCTCTACCGCGGCCGACGAAAAGAAAGGTGT
>NZ_LNII01000094.1:0-20701 GCF_001463365.1 Enterobacter sp. 50793107
TTACTGCCAGACGGCAGAGAAAGCGTTGCTACAGGGCAAACCCTTATCCGCGCTGGACTGGAAGTTTTTCTTCTTCTCCTGGTGGAAGAACCCGCAGTACGCAATCGACCCGGTAGAGTCTCTGCCGCAGCGCCTGGTCGATTACTTCGCTGAGATGGCGGCTAAGCACGGCGTTGCCGTTAACGATCGTCAAAAAGCCTGGTATCACGCCAAAGAGAAAACCCTCGGCGATGATATGAAGCGCGAGTACCCGACCATTCCGGCCGAGGCGTTCCAGCAGTCGGTCGAGGGCGCGTACTACGCCAAGCAGTTCCGCTGGCTCTATACCAACAAGCGGATCGGGCAAATCCCGGATAACTCACACCTGCCAGTTCATACATTCTGGGATATCGGTGTTAGCGACTCCACGGCTATCTGGTTCGTTCGCGAGGTCGGCGAAGAGTTCCACATCATCGATTACTACGAGAACTCAGGCGAGGGCCTGCGGCATTACATGAAGGTGCTGAAAGACCGGGGCTACACCTACGGTGAGCACTGGGGGCCACACGATATTGATAACAGAGAGTTCGGTAGTGATGCCAAATCACGCCGTGAGCTTGCTCGTGAAGGATACGAAATCGACGGGCAGAAATACTCGCTGCGTTTCCAGGTTGTGCCGAAAGTCTCAGTCGATACTGGCATTGAATCAGTCCGTGAAATTCTCCCTTCATGTGTGTTTGCGGAAGACAGATGCGCTGAGGGTATCTCCCACCTTGAAGGCTACCGCAAGGAGTGGGACGACAAGCGCGGCTGCTGGAAGGATAAGCCACTACACGACAAAACCTCTCACGGCTCTGATGGATTTCGCTATTTCGCAGTCGTGAAGACAAACCGCCGTAAACCAACCGGCAAAGTCACCAACCTACGGATCTAATCCCATGCCTGATATTTCAACCCCAAATCTGGACTATGGGAACATGGTCGAGGCGTGGGATATCAACGATGCCCTGATGGGCGGCACGCTCTATATGCGACAGCTGGGCGAGCAATATCTACCGCGCTGGCCGAAAGAAGACAAAGAGGACTACAAAAAACGCCTCGCCGTGGCCACGCTTCTTCCAGCCTACGAAGAGACCATTAAGCAAAACATCGGGCGTGTATTCGCCGAGCCCATTAAGCTTGCCGAGAATGTGCCTGATGAGCTGCGAGAGTATGCGAAAAACTTCGACCTTGAGGGGACGCGCCTGGACGTATGGGCGCAGGCATTCTTCGGTCTGGCGATGCAGTATGGACTCTCCCACGCGCTGGTGGATTATCCCAGGGTGGACACCGAAAAGGTGAAAACCAAAGCGGAAGAGAAAGCTACTGGCGCGCGCCCATACGTCACCATGCTCAATCCCCGGCAGGTGATCGGATGGAAGTCGAAAATGGTAGACGGCAAAGTGGTGCTGACCGAGCTGCGTATCAAAGAGGTAGTTATCGAGGACGGCGACGACTTCGGGCAGACAAAGGTCGAGCAAATTCGTTATCTGACACCTGGAATGGTGCAAATCTACCGCAAGTCGAAAGGTATCGATGGGGCGGCGAACTGGGAGAAGTTCGACGAATGGACAACATCTCGTAAGGACATAACACTGGTGACGCTCTACACCAAGCGCACCGGGTTTATGTGTGGTTCACCTCCACTGCTCAATATGGCTCTGCTGAACATCAAGCACTGGCAGAGTCAAAGCGAGCAGGACAACATCCTGCATGTCGCCAGGGTGCCGTTGCTCACGGTGTTCGGTTTGGAAGAGGGGCAAGAGCTGATAATTGGCTCGTCTTCAGCTACGTCGTTCACTGATCGGCAAAAGCAGGGTCTGGAGTACGTCGAGCATACAGGCTCCTCCATCGGTGCTGGTAAAGAGTCGCTGGCAGAACTTGTGGAGCAGATGCGCCAGGCTGGTGCGAAGCTGCTTCGTACGGAAAACACCTCTACCAAATCGGTAGACCAGACCTCTGAAGAGAAAATGCAGGAGCAGTCACCGCTCTACACCATGGCTACCAGCCTTGAAGATGCGATCGACAACATTCTGCAAATCATGGCCGAGTACATCGGCGAGAAAGATGGTGGCAACGTTGATGTTCGCACCGAGCTGGATGTTGAGTCGAAAGAATTCAACCCGCCTGCTGCGCTGGCTATTCAGTCCCTGCGCCAGGGCGGTGACCTTCGCCGTATCGATGCGATTAAAGCCCTGCAAAAACTCAACCTGATTGATGCCGATGCGGATCCTGATGTGGTTCTGAGCGAACTGCTGGCTGAATCATCGTCTCTGGATACCAGAACGTTAGACGAGGTATAGCATGGCCCGCTCCGTCAATGACCGCCTGCAGGACGAAACGATAGCGCACGGCCTGTATGTAAACCGCTACGGTACTGGCGTCGCTCGTCGGATGGTGGCGCTGCTCAGCAAGATGGATGCCGACCTGGCTGCCAAACTGCTGGTGCTGCTGGATGGTAAGCGTGCCGATACCTACAGCGCTCGCCGCCTGGCTTCGCTGCTGGCTGGTGTGCGTGAACTGAATCAACAGGCCTATGAGCCGGTGAATGCTGCGCTGGCACGTGAACTGACGCGCTACGTTGAATATGAGGTCGGTTATCAGTTTGACCTTTTCAGCAGCATCATTCCGAAGCAGATCCTCAGGCATGTACCGCTCCAGAGCATCGCGCCTGAGCAGGTTTACGCCTCAGCAGTGGCTCAGCCTTTTCAGGGGAGATTGCTGAAAGAGTGGGGCAAGAAACTCGAATCGGATCGGCTGGAAAAAATTACCAGTGCCGTGCGCACCGGATTTCTTCAGGGTGAAACCGTCGAGCAGATTGTAAAGCGGGTCGCCGGCACGCCGCAGCTTAATCGCGAGGACGGGGTGATTAATGCGTCCCGGCGCGACCTTGCGGTGGTCACTCGCACGGCAGTGAACCACATGGCTGCTACGGCACGTCAGGAGTTCGCGCAGGCCAACAGCGATATTGTGAAGGCCAAACAGTGGTCTTCGACGCTGGACACTCATACCAGTCAGTGGTGCATCATCCGCGACCGCAAGCTTTACTCGCTGGACGGCAAACCGCTGGGGCATGAAATTCCCTACCTACGCGGGCCGGGAAAAATCCATTTTCTATGCAGGTCCTGCGAAATCCTGCTCACGAAGTCGTGGGAAGAGATGCAGATAGCCTCTGGCGAGCTGAGCAGCGCCACGCGCGCATCTATGGGCGGGCAGATACCATCGCATACCAGCTATGCCGAATGGCTTGCGAGGCAGCCTTACACGCGGCAGGAGCAGGTACTGGGCGTTACCCGCGCCATGATGCTGCGTGACGGGAAAATCACGGTACCAGAGATGTTCAACGATGCCGGGGAGTTCCTTACACTGGACGAACTGCGCCGAGTGGATGCGTCGGCTTTTGAATAACTGAATAAGGTAATAAAACAATGACTCAACATATTGGCGTGAAGCTCATCAATGCTTACCCGATGACCCGTCTGGCATATAACGACTTTCGTGGTTGGGAGTTACCAAGTGACGAAAACGGAAGTGATGAAGGTTATCTCGTCGAGTATCTGGATGGCGGAAAGCCAAACACCGATCGCTTCAACGGGTATGTGAGCTGGAGTCCGAAAGATGTGTTCGACAAAGCCTACCGACCAGTGGCGGGGCTTAGCTTCGGACTGGCTGTCGAAGCCCTGAAATCAGGCAAGCGCGTCACCCGCGCAGGCTGGAACGGCAAGGGCCTGTGGCTTGAGCTGGTCCAGCAGTCGCCATCTGTGGACCTGCCGTACATTCGTTTAATTTATCCGGTGCCGGGCAATGGTGCCATGCCATACCCAAATGGCGCTCGCGTGCCTTGGGCACCAAGCCAAACCGACGTCTTGGCTGATGACTGGCAAATTCTCTAAACCAGTTGCTTGGGGGTTGGTCTATGCGAGATGACAATTTTCACCATGTGGGCGATGGCCGCGGTAAGCGCCGAGTGTTCGTTAACGGCAACGAGGTCAAACGCTGCATATGGGCGGATGTTAAGCGAGGAATCGCCTGCATACATCCACACCCGCTGCGGATTCACAAGCGTAAGCGGGATGATATCTATACCCGCAAGCTACGCGGCGTAATAGCCATTGAATTTATCTAACAGGCTGCCTCCGAGCGGCCTTTTTTATGCCTGCCGCTGAGCGGATGCGACGCGGTGCCCGGGTCGGATGACCCATTACGTATGGCCGGAAGGCTGGAGCAAAAACAATGAAACTGAAACTTGATGCTAACGGAAATGTGGTCGTTGAAAACGGCATGCCTGTGTACATCCATGATGACGGCAAAGAAATCCCGTTCGACGCAGCCGCAGCGATGACAAAAATCACCTCCCTGAACGGTGAAGCTAAAACTCACCGTGAAGCGAAGGAGGCGGCGGAAGCCAGTCTCGCGAAATTCTCTGGCATCACCGACCCGGCCAAGGCGCTCGAAGCCCTGGAGATGATGACCAAAATCGACCAGAAAAAATTGATCGATGCTGGTGCCGTTGACCAGGTAAAGGCGGAGATCACCAAAGTTTTCCAACAGCAACTCGAAGAGGCGAACAGCAAGACCCAGCAACTGGAAACTCAACTCTACGACGAGATGATCGGCGGCCGCTTCGGTGGCTCCAAATTCATTTCAGAGAAGATGGCGATCCCGGCTGAGTTCGTGCGTTCGTACTTCGGGCAGAACTTCAAAATCGAAGACGGCAAGGTCGTGGCCTTCGACGGTCAGGGCAATAAGGTGTTCTCTCGCACCAAGCCTGGCGAGCTGGCTAGCTTCGACGAAGCGCTGGAGTCACTGGTCGAGTCGCATCCGCAGAAAGATTACATCCTCAAAGCGTCCGGTAACAGCGGCGGCGGTTCTCACCAGTCGCAGCACCAGGCCGGGCAAAAAACCATGAAACGCGATGCGTTTGATGCATTACCTCCAGCAGAGCAACAGGCTGTGATTGGCGGCGGCACAAGCATCGTTGATTAATCGAAAGGAATAAATACATGTCTAATACTTTGACTGGCCTGATCCCGACCATTTATACGGCGCTTAACCGCGTTTCACGTGAGCAGGTAGGTTTTATCCCGGCGGTGGCCCGTAACGCTAAAGCCGATGCCGCGGCCAAAGACCAAACCGTGACCGCACCGGTAGCACCAAAAACCACCACCGTTGATATCACTCCGGCGGCAACCGCGCCAAACGACGGTGATCAGAACATTGGTACCGTGGACGTGAAAATCACCAAATCCAAAATGGCCCCGGTCAAATGGAATGGTGAAGAGCAGCTTGCCATCGGACCATCAGGCACTTATGACGTTGTCCTGGCTGACCAGTTTTCTCAGGCGTTCCGCGCACTGAGCAACGAAATGGATGCTGACCTGGCATCGCTGGCTTATAAATCTTCCCGCGCTGTTGGTGCTCCAAAAGATACACCGTTCAGTGTCAAAGACGACCTGTCTGATGCGGCGAACGCTCGTCAGGTGCTGACTGATAACGGCGCACCAACCACTGACCTGCGCATGGTACTGGGCGGCGAAGCGATGGCGTCAATCCGTGGTAAACAGTCCGTACTGTTCAAAGCGAACGAAGCCGGTACCGATCAGCTGCTGCGTGAAGGCATCATTGGTCGTGTGATGGGCTTTAACCTGCACGAATCCGCCAACATCAAGCGCACCGCGAAAAGCACGGCGGCGGGCTATAAGGTCAATGGCGAGAAGAAAGAGGGCGACATCATTATTGCTATCTCTGCTGGTACTGGCGGTATTGCTGCCGGGACCGCAGTGAAGTTCGATGGCGATGACAACCAGTACATGGTCGTAGCGGCAACCTCTTCGACTATCACCATCGGCGCACCTGGCCTGCGTCAGGATCTGGCAGATCAGGCGACTGTCACTGTGCTGAGCGAGTTCGTGCCAAACGTTGCCTTTGACCGTAACGCATTCCTGCTGGCTTGCCGTACCCCGGCCATGCCAAAAGGCGGCGATACCGCTGATGACGTGATGAACGTAACCGATCCGGTCTCTGGTATTACCTTCCAGATCGCGCTGTACCGCCAGTACCGTCAGGTGCGTTACGAGGTTGGTGTGGCGTGGGGTGTGGCCTCCGTTCAGCCTGAACATTCCACCATCATCATGGGTTAACCCAGGGGGCTTCGGCCCCTTTGTTATTCAGGAGGCCCGATGGCCGGATTAACAAAAGAGCAGCGCGCGCAGCGTGAAGCGGAAAAGCTTGCAGCTCAGCAGACCGCTGATAATAACCCTGCCCAGCAGGAACAGCAGCAGGAACAGCAGCAGGAACAGCAGCAGGAACAGCAGCAGGAACAGCCAGGTATTGAGCTGGTGGTCATGGTGCGTGATATCCCAGAGTTCCCCGGCGGTCCGCTGCGCGCTGATGTTCACCCTGCTGAAGTGGATAACTGGCTGGCGCTGGACTGGCGTCTGGAGGAATAACCATGCTGGTTGCCGATCCCCATTCGCCGGACTTTAACAGCTACGCCAGCGTGTCCGACTTGCGGGTCTTTGCCGCCGCGCGCGGATACACCATACCTGCCGAAGATGGCGAATGCAGCCAGATGCTGATGCAGGCGATGGACTTTCTGGAAGGAAGGACCTGGCGTGGTCAGCGCTCCAGCGCATCTCAGCCTCTATCCTGGCCGCGCTCCGGCGTACGCTTCGATGGTGTGGACCTGCCGGATGATGCTATTCCACAGCGCCTGATTGATGCCCAATGCCGCCTGGCTATCGAGTCGCAGGAGATTGACCTCACGCCGTCGGTCTCCGGTGGCGGCGCGGTCATAGCTGAGAGCGTACAGGGGGCCGTCTCTGTGCAGTACGAGCCGGGAACGAATAAAGCTTCTCCGTCTTTCCCATGGTTCTATACCGCACTGCGCGGGCTGGTGGTGGGCGGCAATCAGATCCGTATAGAAAGGGGGTGATATGCCAATCGACTATCGACGCATGCGAGCCACGGCGACCCGGTTGCTGACCGAGAATGGCAAAACCTACCAGCTCACCCGCGGCGGCAGCACCGTCCGTGACCAGTTCGGGAAAGAGGTCACTACCCCGACAACCATTGCGACCGTCACTGGCGTTATCACCGAATACTCCTCTCGTGAAATCGACGGCTCTCTGATTGCTACAGGCGATAAGAAGCTGGCGGCCACGTATGAAACTGAGGTGCGCATCGGTGACATCATTGATATCAACGGCCAAAAGTGGCGCGTGGTACAGCCGAATCCGGTTAAGCCTGCCGATGTGCTGATCTCCTACAACATCCAGCTGAGGGCGTAACTATGGCCGGTTCTGTTAATCAGCCGTTCCTGGCTGCTATTCAGCTGTTCGTTGATGGCTCAAAGCAGGAGATGGACGAGGTGGTGCGCCGAACGGGTATCAAAATCCTCGGGCGCTTGGTCGAAATGTCTCCAATTGGCAACCCTAATGTCTGGCAGGTAAACCAGACGGCATCAACCTATAACGATGCCGTACGAGACCACAATGCTGCGCTGCGTGATGACCCGGCCAACCTGACCAAGTCAGGGCGCCTTAAGCGCGGGCTGCGAGTGAACGACTCGATGGACATCAAAAAGCCCGACGGCTATGTCGGCGGGCGCTTCAAGAACAACTGGTATGTGGGGTTCGATAGCCAACCAACGGAGAGCAACGAAACTCCGGACGCTTCCGGCCAGGGGTCCAACTCTCGCGGCCTGGCGGTGCTCGAGGTGTTCCGGGTAGGCCAGGTCAGCTCGATTTTCTTCACCAATAATCTGCCATATGCGGCAGCACTGGAGAACGGGCATTCCGGCCAGGCACCCGGCGGCATGGTGGGCATCACTGCGCTGGATGCCGCGCAGTTGTTCCGTGAGGCAATGAGCGAGGTGCGCAATGGCCAGTGACCAGTCAATGCGAATTGCTGAACTACTGGAGAGCCGCATTGCGGTTATCTGCTTATCGCTTGGGCTGCCAGTAGCCTGGCCGAACATACCGTTTACTCCCCCGGATAGCTCACCATACGGGCGTGTTTATGTTCTGCCGGCACAGACGGTGGGGCAAGACCTGGAAGGTCAATTGCGAACCTATCAGGGCATCCTGCAGCTCAACATCATTGCGCCAGCAGGCAGCGGCGTGACGCAGGCCAGAGGGCTGGCAAAGTCTGTCGCAGATGCTTTTCCCGAAGGGATTCCGCTGGTGGATGGTGACCTGACTGTTTATATCAATGGGCCGCCGCAGGTGAGACAACCCATCCAGGACCGGCCAACCTCGGCGCCAAACGGGGCCAGTGGCTCCATAACCTACACCATTCCCGTCAGCATGCAGTACCGCGCTGACTACTGACCCGCCAGATGGCGGGTTTTTTATTACCTAAATTCAGGAGAGTGCTATGGCATTCGCAATCCCTAACGGCTCGCGTGTGAACGTGGCCAAGGCCTATCAAGCCCCGATCACCTTTACCGCAGCCTCTAACGCGACGGAATGCGAACTGACCGTTGCATCCGCTGCTGGCATCCTGGCTGGCGATGTTGTCCAGGTGAGTTCAGGCTGGTTAAAGCTCGATAACATGGTGCTGCGCGTCAAATCGGTGACCAGTAATAAAATCGTGCTGGAAGCATTCGATACTACCGACACCACCAAATTCCCGGCAGGCACTGGCGCGGGCACGCTGCGCAAAATCGACTCATGGATCACCATGCCTCAGGTGATGACACTATCAACTGAAGGTGGTGACCAGCAGACCATCAGCGTGCAGTTCCTAGAAGATGACAAAGCGCGAACCATCCCAACGTTTAAAAACGCGGTGGTTCAGGTTTACACCTTTGCACATGACCCTCAACTGGCGATCTACAAACGCCTCATTGACCTGGATGACTCCAGCGACACCACCGCGGTCTGGTTCCACAACCCACGCGGCAAAGCCGATCGTTTCTACTCAGCCAAAGTATCGTTCCAGCGCGTGCCGCGCACGGAAATCAACGCCGTGGAGAGTAACGAGGCGCGCATGAACTTCGAATCGGACATGCAGATTTACCCGATCGCCGATTCATCCGTGACGCCGTTGGCGTTCCTGACCGACCTGCCGGCCACCAAGTCCGTTGCCACAGGCGCAGCGCTGGATCTGGCAGTGGTAATGAAGGGCGGCTCAGCACCTTACACCTACGTTTGGAAGAAAGGCAGCACCGCTATTCCGGGCAAAACCGCCTCGACGTTCAACATTCCATCTGTGGTATCCGGTGATGCTGGTTCTTACACCTGCGAAGTCACTGACGCGGCGGGTAAAACCATCACCTCGGCTGCGTGTACTGTCACGATCAGCTAACTAATCAGGCCCGGTACGCCGGGCTTTTTTATGCGCATCGCACGCGCAAAACCACTCAGAACCTTTCAGGATGACCCTTGAGGAACCGGCCGGCGTCGGAGCCTTCTGAGGGCTGGATCTCCTGTGCGACAAGGTTCATCACTAAAAGGTAACTCCGATGAATGATATTTCTATCGAATATCTGAAAGAAGCACTGGAATACACACCAGAGTCTGGTGTTATCCGTTGGAAGCTGCGCCCCAAAACTCATTTTAAAACCGATAATTCTTGGCGGGCGACCAATGCCAATTTCGCCGGAAAGGTAGCAGGCGCGCTTGCTAATGATGGATATTTGAGGATCGGGATAGGTGGACGGTTATATAGATCTCATCGTGTAGCCTGGGCCTTACATTATGGCTATTGGCCTGAGCATGAGATTGATCACATTTCAGGCGACAGGGGTGATAACCGCATACACAATTTGCGATCAGTAACTTCGGCAGTCAATAACAAGAATTTGCGCCTTTACTCCACAAATAAAACCGGTGTCCCCGGAGTAGGTTGGTATAAAGCACGGGGAAAGTGGAGAGCAAAGATAAACGACTCTGGAAAGGTGAAGCATATTGGTTACTTCGATGATTTCAGTGAAGCGGTGAAAGCAAGAAGGGCTGCCGAGATGCAGTTGCAATATCACGTAAATCACGGAACCAACGATAGGCTAACTTTCTAAAAGGAAATAAATCATGGGTCAGAAAATCACTATTTTGTCCGGTGCGGCGACGGATGTTCTGTATGCGCTGTTTTTCCGTGGCGCGCTTCAGTCTGGTGACCTGCCAGCTAAATCTGGTGCTGCTGAGCTTCGGGAGCTGGGATTCGCTGAAACACGCCATACCGCGACGGAGTATCAAAAGGAAAATTATTTCACCTTCCTGACTGCTGAAGGGCAGGAGTTTGCTATTAAGCACCTGGTCAATACGCGCTTTGGTGAGACGGTGAAGCAGGAATACTACTCCCCGCTCGGGGTTGAGCTTGAATGCGATCAAAAGGCGCTCGATGAAATTTGTGAAGAGATTCGCAGCAGCAAAGCATTTGAAAAGTTGATAAACGGAACACCGATTCACTGTCAGGTGCATATTACCGATACGATGATTGGTGATGCCGCAGTGTCTGCCAACTATAGCGTAAAGATGAACGTGAACCACGGCGGCAAACTGCACGTTGCTGGCATGGCCGTCTGCATTGAAGGTGACCAGCGCAAGGTCGTGTTTGAGGCTGACCGCTTTAAGGTGAATGAAGCCGCTCAATCAGCCAGCAATAATGAAGAGACGGCCTTCAATGGTGGTCTGGCTTTTGGTGGTTTCCCTGGGGCAATTAGTCATGATGGAGCTAATCCCGCTGATGGCAATAATGCCACCGCCGAACCAATCAGTTCAATTGCTTCAGCGACAGGCACAGCCACCAAGATGCGACTAACCGACGAGATGCAAGAACTGGTTCTCAAGGCTGTACATGAAAGTGATCTGTTCACATCCCTTCAGGCAAAGATTGATGCGCAAACAGCTTCAGTAGCTGGCCTGCAACTGGCGGTGCGCGATGTGGTAAACGATGTTCTCCGCAATGCGCTGAAGCCAGGCGGTCTGCTGTACAAACGATAACTCTCACCATCACACACTGGAATATTCAACCCGCTACGGCGGGTTTTTCTTTTCTAAGGAACCGAAATGACCAAATTTTCTCTGATCCCCAACCCAACTTTTTCTGTGACCGCGAGCATTCCGCGCGCTGGCGCCGAAGACGGCAAGCTGACGTTCACTTTCCGCCATAAAACGCTGGAAGAGCTGCGCTCTATGGACGAAAAGCTGCAAAAGTCCGCTGAAGGTAAAAAGGCTGCTATCGAGCCGCAGGCCGACTACCTCATGGAAATTGTCGAGGGGTGGGCGCTGCCGGACGAGTTTAACCGCGAGAACGTTATTGTCCTTCTGCGGAACTATCCACGCGCGTTCGACAGCATCGGTCTGGCATACACCAAAGAGCTGATGGGTATCCGCGAAAAAAACTGAGGCAGGTCGCCGCAGCATTGTATACGCCGGGACCGACGCTCGCGGAGCTGAGCGCTTTTGGTTTGACGCCTGAGGACGTGGAGGAGGAGATGGGGATCCTGCCCTCGGTGTGGAGGCCCTTCACCATCTTCTCTTCCCTGGCGACCCAGTGGCGAGTCGGCGCGAGCGGGGCGACCGGCCTTGATTACAACGTTCTCCCCTGGATGTTCGAGTTACACGGGGTTGAGGATGCGGCGGCCTGCATGGCTGACCTTCAAATTATGGAAAGCGAAGCTCTCAAGGTAATGCATAAGGAGACGAAATAATGACAGACCAGATCGCCTCGATTACTTTGCGGGCCGATGTTTCTGACCTGAAAACAGCCAGCAACGAACTGGATAAACTCGGCCAGGCGGCGGCCGGTGCCGTAGATAAAGCAGATGATCTGAATAGCGTGTTTCGCGCTGGCGCAGAATCTGCGAAGCAAGGCAGCGAAGGACTCAAGGAGCAGCAGAACGCGCTCAAAGGGCTGCTGGAGAATATCGACCCGGTTACCAAGGCCTTAAACCGCCTGGATGAGCAGCAAGAATCGCTGCGGAAATTCCAGGCCAAAGGTTTCCTGGATACCGATACCTTCCAGGCTTACAACAAAATCCTGGATGACACCCGCCTTAAGCTGACCGACACCGGAGAAGCCGCGGCGCGTGCTCAGGCCGAATTAGCCGCTACTCAGGCGGCAGAGAAGCAGTCCACAGCGTTAAAGAACCTTCTTGGATCCATCGACCCGACAATCCGTGCGTTCAACTCACTGGATGAACAGCACGCACAGCTGGTAGCCCATTTCGAAGCAGGGCGCATTAACGGCGCGCAGTTCGAGCACTTCAACACAATCCTTAACCAGACGCGTGAGCGCCTCTCTGGTGTCGCTGACGTACTGCCAGAGGCGCTATCCCGGCAGGAAGCTGCTGCCCGGCGTGCTGGAATTTCCGTTGGCCAGTACAGCGCCGCGCTGCGCACTCTGCCGGCGCAGTTCACCGATATCGCGACACAGTTGGCTGGAGGCCAATCCCCTTTCCTGATCTTGCTCCAGCAAGGCGGGCAAATTAAGGATTCTTTTGGTGGATTAGGCCCAATGCTCCAGGCTTTGCGGGACGCATTGTTTGGGTTTAACGAAGAGAGCAGAGAAACATCCGAGTCGGCAGCAGGCATAAGTGACGCTGCTGAAGGACTTAACAACACCAGTGAGGCAGCGGAGAAGCTGGGGCGGGCGGGTGGCCTGTTAAATACCTTTAACCTTGCGATTGCTGGCTCGGTGGGTTTGCTGGCTCTTCTGGCTGGGGCTGCCTACAGTTCATCCCAGCAGTTCGACAATGTTGCCAGATCGCTCATTTTGATGGGCGGGGCTGGCTTTTCCTCCATGCAGCAACTGAACGACGCGGCAAAGGATGTTGCTGATAACGCTGGTGCTTCTTTGGCTGAGTCTGTTGATACCCTGGTCCAACTAAACGACACCGGGAAGTATACCGCCGACCAGATGACCAAAATTGCCAAATCCATTCTGGCTATGGGTGATGCAGGGCTGGATACGAAGGCTGCGCTGGCGGATTTTTCACGACTGGCAAACGATCCTATTAAAGCCCTGGCGAGCTTGAACCAGCAATATGGCTTTGTTGATGAAGCCATGATGAAGCACCTCATTACCCTGGAGAAAACGAAGGGGAAAACAGCAGCGGCAAACGAAGCTATAACGCTTTTTGCCGACACCATGGAGGATCGCAGTAATAAAATTGTAGAGGCCACCGATAATATCGGGCAGGCGTGGAACGGGATTAAAGCTTTCTCCTCCGACATTTTCGGTCAAATCGGGGTTACCGTGCGCGCATGGGGAAACCAGATCATCGATATCTTCGAACTTGTTAAAGCTTCGATTAAAGACCTCTTCCTCAACATTACTTCACTGGACGCCAAATTCACCGGCACTATTGCTGGCTGGGCTGAAAAAATCCCTGGTGGCGGGGCGCTGGCTAATTTTCTTGACATGGATGTAGAGGCCATGAAGAAGGCCGGGGATGAAGCGGACAAAGAGATTGAGGCGAACAAAAAACGCTATAACGAGCTTTGGAAGCGCGTCACTGCGCCTAACGCACAGGCAGATTATGAAGCCGAAGCGCGAGGGTCTAACGTAAAAGGTGATGGCGGAACAAGTCGAGAATCAAGAGACGCAGTCTCGAAGCTTGCACAAGACTCAGCCAAAAAGACCAAAGAGGCAAAAGCCACGCTGGATGCTGGCGATCGCACTCTTGAGAACTACCGCGCCCAGGCCAGAACGTTAACTGAAACGCTCGAGACCCTCCGACAAACAGGAGAAACCCACGCTAAAAACACCGAGTTCAGTAAACAGCAATCTCGATTTGCTGAATTGGATGAGGCAGCCAAAACCCGCGCGCTGACTGCTCAGGAAAAATCTTTACTGTCGAGCCGTGAGGCGATTCTGAACGCCGCCAAGGTGGTTGATCAGAAGAACAAGGAAGTAGAGGCGCAGCAGAAAATCAATGGCCTGGCGCAGCAGGCGAATAAATACGTCACGCAGATGTCGGAAAAGACAGAAGCGTTGCGTGGCAGCGCAGGCCTAAGCAGCCGTCAGAGCCAGCGCATGATGGAAGAGGCACAACTTCGTCAAGGATGGCTGAATGGTGGCGGCAAGCTTGAAGATGCAGGCTATGCGAAAGAGCTGGCAGCGCTGAGAAATTATTATGCTGAAGAAGACAAGCTGCGCGGCGACTGGAAAGCGGGGGCTGTTGCTGGATGGAATGAATATCTGGATGCCGCTACCAACACCTATGATGCCGTTAAGAACGTTGCCAGTTCCACACTGACCGGCTTGAGCAACATGCTGACTGAGCTTATGACAACTGGCACCGCGTCAGTTAAAGAGTTCGGTAAATCTATGCTCAAGATGATCCTCGAGATAACCAACCAACTTATAGTGGCCTATACAGTACAGGCCGCGATGGGCTGGATAAGCGGTGGCAGCAAAGGCGGGAGCACGCCAGGGGGATCTTACGCGAACGCTGCCGCTGGCCTAACTTTTAACGCTAAAGGCGGTGTTTATGATTCGCCCGGGCTCAGTAAGTACGTTAATGGGGTATACGACTCTCCCCAGTATTTTACTTTCCAGGGCGCATCGAAGTTTGCGAAGGGCGGTGTATTCGCAGAGGCCGGCGCTGAAGCAATCATGCCACTTACTCGGGATTCTGCCGGGCGGTTGGGCGTACGCGCCCAGGGCAGTGGCGGTATGGCTCCGGTTATTAATACCACCGTTAACGTTGATGCTGGTGGTTCTGCAACTGTTCAGTCTTCCAGCTCAGGTGATGCTATGGGCCGTGCCCTTGCTGATGAAATGCAGAACGCTGCGTTGCAGGTTATCCAGAAGCACCTTAAGCCTGGAGGCATGATCTACAACTTCAGTAAAGGCAGGTAGTGTTTACGTCGTCCCCTGGTTAATATGATGAAAACCATAAAAATCAGGGGATGATTGTGTTAAAAAAAATCTTTAAGAAGATACTCAAAACCATTGGTTTGCTCATTTTACTTTTAGTTGTTGTCCTTGTGGCAGCGAGACTTAGTCTGAAAACTGATGACGAATTGAAAGCTGAGGAAGCCAAAGCGTTATCTGATAAGAAGCTGGATGAGTTGAGAAGCGCGTGTGAAGCTTACGTAAGGATGTCAGTCATTAACAAAAGCACCCTGGACATGTCGGTGTTTGGCTCGAACAGATGGCTCGGCAATGACGGTAAGTTTTACGCTACGCAGGAGTTTAGCGCTAAAAACAAATTTGGTCTTAAGCAGAAATTCAGAGCTGAATGCATTGAAGACAAGGATGGGAAAACTGATTACCGGCTTGTTGAAATGAATGGAAGTTAAACCGTTCTGAGTTTATTACAAAGTATCGCCCATACTTTGAACCGATACAGAGCCTCGCATGCGCGGGGCTTTTTTATGGAGTAAATATGGCAGTTGAAACATACAGCTGGCGCTCGCAGCTCGGTGCTGGGGCGATTGAATATAGTCAAACGGTGCGCGCTGCGCAGTTCGGTGATGGCTATGAGCAGGTTGCTGATAATGGCATTAACTCTACTGCTATTCAGGTGCCAATGAAGCATACCGGCACCGAGACGGAGGTGAACAGTATTCGTGATTTCCTCCTGGCTCATACCGTTAAAGCTTTTATCATCACGCCGCCCGGCGAAGAGAAGGGGCTTTACCGCGTCGTAGCCGATTCGGTTCGTAAAACGCAGATCAGCAGCAAAGTTGCTGAGTTGACGTTCACCATCAAACGAGCTTATGGAGCGTACGCATAATGGCATTAGTCGATCAGGCGGCGATGCTGGCGCCGGGTGGCAGGGTCCGCCTGGTTGAAGTTGACGCCTCAGAGTTCAGTGGCGGTATTCACCGTTTCCACTACGCGCCTTTCCCCCATACGCCGGAAGAAATTGATGCTGCCAATGGAGATGAACAAAAGCTCGGACCCAAGCCAATCGTCTTCGGTGGCAATACCTACGATTTTTGGCCATTTCAGGTTTCAGGCCTGGAGCTATCAACAGACCAGGCGGCGGAGCCCACCCTCAGCGTCTCAAACCATGATGGCCATATCACTGCGCTGTGCCTGCAATTTAAGGACATGGTTAACGCCAAAGTGAGCATTATCGATACCTATGCGGTCTATCTCGATGCTGTGAATTACCCTGGTGGCGTAAACCCTACAGCTGATTCGTCAATGTTCACGCTTCAAACCTTCTGGCTTGACACGAAAACCTCCGAAGACGACGAAGTGGTTTCATGGTCACTCAGTAGCCCCGCAGACTTGCAGGGGCTTGTTATCCCAACCAGACAAATCACCTCTCTCTGCGAGTGGGCGCTGCGCGGCCAGTATCGTAGCGGCGATGGATGCACCTATAACGGCACTGCATATTTCGACGCGAAAGGGAATCCGGTATCAGATCCTGCCCTTGATGTGTGCGGCGGCTGCCTGAGCGACTGCCGTAAGCGGTTTGGTGCCGGGCTGGCAGAGCCTAATACCGCGACCCTTGATTTTGGGGGCTATCCAGCCACCGTGCTTTTTTCCAGATAACCGGACGTACCAATGAATAAAACTATAATGGCAGCTATCCGGGCGCATGCACTGGATGAATCCCCGCGTGAGTGCTGTGGCTTCGTTATTCAGTCTGGCCGTCGCCAGCGCTACATTCCCGTGCCGAATACGCACGAAAATCCGACAGAGCATTTCCGCATCGACGGCGAGCACTGGGCTAACGCCGAAGATATCGGGACGATTATTCGCGTCATCCACTCCCACCCTGGCGACGGTGCCCGGCCTATTCCGTCCGATCTGGACCGACAACAGTGCAATAACTCCGGCGTGGTCTGGGGTATTTACGCTCCGGACAGCGATGAATACGCCGAGATAATGCCGGAGGCGGTGCCGCTTATTGGGCGTCCGTTTATCCTGGGCTCGAATGACTGCTGGGGGCTGATTATGGACTGGCACGCCATTCAGGGCGTCACGCTGAACGATTTTCGCGTTGATTACCCGTGGTGGGAAAGCCAGTACCCGGACAATCTCTATTTCGAAAACTGGGAGCGGGAAGGGTTTGTCGAATGCGTTCCGGCACCAGGCTGTATGGTCATCATGCAGGTTGATTCCGATAAGTGGAACCATGCGGGCATCATCACTGAAGAAGGTGAACTACTCCACCATCTTTACGGCCAGCCTTCATGCATTACCCCATATTCCAGAGGCTATTTCAAAGACCGCACGATGATCTGCGTTCGTCACAAAAACTTGCCGCAGGAGATAAAGCCATGGCGCGTTTAACCACGATTCGATTGTATGGCGCACTGGGCGCCCGGTTTGGGCGCGTTCACCGGCTGGCAGTGCAGACATCTGCCGAAGCTGTCAAAGCTCTGTGTATCAACTTCGACGGACTGGAAAGCTTTCTGATGAATGCCAAAAAAAACGGCATGACCTTCGCGGTGTTTCGTGGCAAACGCAACATCGGAGAACAGGATTTCAAGGAGCTGGGTGGTGACAGCGATATTCGTATTGCTCCTGTAATGGAGGGGGCAAAAAAAGCAGGATTATTCCAGACGATCCTTGGCGCTGTGATGGTTGTTGCTGGCGTAATTATTGGAGTAACGACCAACTGGACAGGCGTTGGCCTAACCTTTGGGGCCGGACTTATCATGTCGGGCGCGTCAATGATGGCCGGCGGTATTTACCAGATGCTTTCGCCCCAGCCAAAAGGGTTACAGGGGCGAGACGATCCTGACAATAAACCCTCTTATGCCTTCGGTGGTTCAGTGAATACCCTTGCGATGGGAAACCCGGTCGCGCTTCTCTATGGCGTCCGTGAGATTGGCGGCGCCATCATCAGCGCTGGCATAGTCGCAGAAGACATCTGATAACTCCTTTCTGAATATCAAGCACCCAGTCGGGTGCTTTTTTTATGGATGTAATATGGAAGCGATCACTGGTGCAAAGGGTGGCAGCCAGAAGCAGCACACACCTGTAGAACAGCCTGATTCGGCGCAATCAATGGCGCGCTGCCGCATGCTGCTGGCGCTCGGGGAAGGTGAGTTTGCTGGTGGTCTGGATGCGACCAGCATTTTCCTGGACGGTACGCCGCTGGGAAACGCCGACGGAACGATGAACTTTGAAAACGTTTCCTGGGAATTTCGGCCGGGAACACAGACCCAGACGCCGATTCCGGGTTTTCCCGCAGTGGAGAACGAAACTACGGTTGGCGTATCTCTGACAAAAGCCACGCCCTGGACGCGCGCGCTGAGTAACACCCAGATTGACGCTGTGCTCGTTCGCATTGGTATTCCTGGTTTGCAGCAGCAGGAAAACGACGGGGATATTGTCGGCACTACCGTAAAGTACCATATCGATCTTGCTGTAGATGGTGGTGCGTTCTCTACGGTCATGACAAGAACCGTGACAGAGAAACTCAGTTCTCTCTATGAACTGACCCATCGCATTAATCTTCCGAAAGCCAGTACAGGCTGGCAGATTCGCGTGGTACGCGACACCGACGACAGCACCAGCCAGATGTTGCAGAATAAAACGCAGGTACAGGCAATCACTGAGGTGATTGATGCGCGCCTGCGTTATCCCCATACGGCGCTGCTGTATGTGTCGTTCAACGCCAAATCGTTCAACAATATCCCGAAGGTTTCCTGTAAACCTAAGGGGCGCATTATCCGCATCCCTTCGAATTACGATCCGATAGCCCGAACCTATAGCGGCACATGGGACGGGACGTTTAAGTGGGGCTGGACGAATAACCCAGCATGGATCTGGTTCGATGTGCTCACTGAGCCGCGTTTCGGACTTGGCCGACGCGTCACGGCGCAGATGCTGGATAAGTGGGAGCTTTACCGTATTGCCCAGCGTTGCGATCAGAAAGTACCTGACGGGAAGGGTGGCGACGGTACCGAGCCGCGCTTCATGTTTGATGTCTACATCCAGTCGCAGGCTGATGCGTGGCAGGTAATCAAAGACATCGCCGCAGGGTTCAATGGCATGACGTTCTGGGGCAACAATATGTTCAATGTTGTCTCGGACATGCCGGCGGATACGTCGAAGCTGCAAATCCTTACCCGCGCTTCGGTGGTGGGCAAACCGGTTTACTCGAGCGGCAGTGAAAAGACCCGCTTCTCCAGCGCGCTGATTAACTTCAGCGATCCGGATAACCACTACCAGGACCGCACCACGGCAGTGATGTTTCCGGAACTGGTGAAGCAGTTCAAGTTTAAGCAGACACAAATCACTGCGATCGGTTGTACGCGTGAGAGTGAGGCGCAGCGGCGTGGCGGGTGGGCGGTGTATTCCAACTCTCTTGACCGCATTATCACGCTTCAGACTGGACTTGATGGCTTTGTATTCGTGCCGGGCACCGTATTTGCGTTTGCAGATGAACGCCTGTCAGGGCGCGTTTACGGCGGGCGTATCACTGGGTATAACGCAGGTCTTAAGGCCGTGACCACTGACCGGGGCACCAGTGCGGCGGCTGGCGATACGCTGATGATTCGCACCCAGGGCGGTACCGTTGAAAGCCGGGTGATACAGGCCGTAAATGGCACGCAGCTGATCGTGTCCACGCCGTTCACGGCGGCGCCATTACCTAATGCCGTGTTCGTAATTGATGCTGGGCAGCTGCGCCTACAGTATTTCCGGGTAACGAACCTAAAATTTGATGATGAGGAAAACACCTTCACCATCACTGGAGCGGAGTATAACGCGTCGAAATATGACGCCGTTGATAACAATGCACGTCTTGATACACCGCCGACAAGCCTGATTCCAACCGGGCTCGTGAACCAGCCGACCAACATTGTGGTATCGAGCTATGATGCTGTTCGCCAGGGGCAGCGCGTGGCCACGCTAACCGCCTCATGGAATGCGCCAGTTGATAAAGACGGCAAACTGCAGTCGGACGTCATAGCCTACCGGGCACAGTGGAAGCGTGGAAATAACGAGTGGGTAAACGTACCTGAAACCGGGTTGCGAAATATCGAAGTGCCTGGCATCTTCGAGGGTGATTATCTGGTCCGTGTACGCGCGATCAACTCCGGCGGTGCATCGAGTCTCTGGGCAACTTCCGCGCTTACACACCTGAAGGGACGCGCGGGTGAGGTACCCAAACCTGTCGGGCTTAAGGCCTCCGAAGACGTCGTATTCGGAATCAACGTCACCTGGGGATTCCCTGCTGATTCCGGTGATACGCTTAATACAGAACTGCAATACAGCCTGACCTCTGACGGTGCGAGTCCGATGCTTCTGGCTGATGTTCCGTATCCTCAGAAACTCTATCAGCAGATGGGGCTGAAGGCAGGTCAGGAATTCTGGTATCGCGCCCGGCTGGTTGACCGCATCGGGAATCAGAGCGACTGGACAGACTGGGTGCGCGGGCAGGCCAGCATCGATGTTTCCGATATCACCAATGCAATCCTGGAGGACATCAAAAGTTCTGAAGTCTTCAAGGACCTAATTGAGGATGCAGTAGCCAGCAGCGAGAAACTGGCCGAACTTTCTGAAGCGATTAAGGAGAACGCCGATGGTCTGGCTGCAGCAGTAGGTTCGAATAAGCAGACAGCAGAAGCAATCATTGGCAATGCCCTGGCTATTGCTGATGTTGTTGTGCGCCAGACTGCGCAGCAGGGGGCTAACTCTGCGAAATTCGAACAGCTCCGGGAGGTGATCGCTACTGAGACGGAAGCGCGCGTCACGGATGTTACTCGTCTAGAGGCGAAAACTGCCCAGAATGAAGCGGGTATTACTGATGTTCGCCAGG
>NZ_LNII01000095.1:0-6547 GCF_001463365.1 Enterobacter sp. 50793107
CTTGGCAACCCCCAAACAGCGGGTGGAGAAAGCGGCCCGAACGGCCGGCCGTGCTCCGGCCGGCAGCCAGCCTCATCGTAACGTTCCGCTTTCCGATCCGCAGTATGCCCGCCAGCTGGAAATGATGGTGGCCACCCTGAAAATACCGCTGGAACGCCGGAATAAGCGCACCGGCAGAACGGAAAAGGTGCGCATCTGGGAGATCACCGACCGTACCGTTCGCACCTGGCTGGGCGAAGCTGTTGAAGCGGCAGCCGCCGACGGGGTGACGTTCTCCGTGCCGGTGACGCCACACACGTTCCGCCACTCCTACGCCATGCACATGCTGTATGCCGGAATTCCGCTGAAGGTGCTGCAGAGCCTGATGGGGCACAAGTCGATCAGCTCGACGGAAGTCTATACAAAGGTATTTGCGCTCGATGTTGCTGCAAGGCATCGTGTGCAATTTTCAATGGCAGAGGCTGATGCTGTTGCCATGCTGAAAAAAAGATAACTAAATTTGTCAAAATTTACAGACAGTTGTAATGACATCCACTTATTCGATAATAAATTAATCTTGCGTTACGTGAAAACTGACAGGGGTCCAGGCTGTACCAGGCCGGAATTCACGTAACGCACTTTACGTCTTCTTCATTACTTACCTTTTCGTTCCGATCCTGTTCATCCCTGCATTGCCCCCTTTTCTTCATAACGCATTTCACTGTTGCCGAAAGCCCATGGGGTCGACTTTGCGACCGCGGCCGCACTCAGAAGGATGGCCACTTTAACCGGCGCCACCCTGGCGTACCTACTCGTCCCCGAAGTGAGAGCCCTACTCTTCTATATGCCGGATCTTCACCATTAAATGCTGTTCTCTACTTTCTGGAACACGGGAGTGCGGATCAGTGAATCCCGGACGCTGCCCCCGGAATCCTTTGATCTCGGTGGGTTAAGACCCTTTGTGAAAGTACTGGGCTAAGGGCATCCGCCCTGACGAACAATATTGACTAAGTGATGAAAGTAAACATATCGCAGTGAAGATGTTGAGCAGACTGCCCGCTCTTCCACACACCGCAGTCAATATCAATACTCCGGTAGGCCTATCCGCATATCGCAGTCAAGGCAAGCAAAACCTAAACGGAATGATGAATCAGTATAAATTGACTGTGGTATGCGCTCTGCATACCACAGTCAACAAACTCTAAAACGGCATTCCTCAGTCATTTCCCGGTTTCACGCTGGCGAGCGCTTTTGCTAGTTTCTGAGGATCAATACCTGCAGCCTTCAGGGCTTTAATAACTTCGTCATAGTTCTGCTCAGGTACTTCCTCTTCCGGCTCACGGGGAACAACGACCTTGCTACTGATGAGTTTCGGATTACGGTAATGCACGCTGAAGTAGGTGGCCCGGCCGCGTTTGAATTCGGTGTAATCCAGATAGCCGATATCCTTCAGCTGCGCCATGGCTTTGCGCACCGTGTGGTTCTGCGTGTAGAGGTTAGACGTCAGGTTGAGTCTGTCTCGCATACGCTTCATGGAGATGGGGGCCGGATTCTGTGGCAGACTTTCAATGTAGGTATAGAGTGCCTGTGCGGACTCCTTGCGCTGCAGGGCATCAATGGCTTTCAGACGCAACAGGACCCGCCTGTCCATCTGATAAAGCTCAAAGAGCTTGGGCTCTGCCCTGATCTCCACGACATCGGCAGTGATGTCGTAATAGGCAGACTGAACCAGGTGCGTAGTCCACCCTTTCGTTTCACTCTGAAACTTGAGGGTTACGGATGCCAGCTTGAACAGGGAGTTGCTTATCCTGTCACGCATTTTCTTGTTAGAGCGCCGGGAGTCAAAGCCACACATTTTAACAAACTCAACAAAAGACAGCTTGAGCGTGTCATCCTTAACGCCAAAATCATACATTGAACGGATGATTCCAAGCCAGACTTTGAAGTCCGTATCCATATCGAGGCGCGATCCGGTGATCCTGACATCGGTATACCCTTCACTCCGGGCAATGGACAGCTGTACGAGCTCCTCAGTCGCATCCGTGACGTTTTTGCGGTTCGTCTTACTCCTAGAGGTCGATTTGAGGGTAGGAACGAACAGACCAAGCCTCATGAGCGCAACAGGCTGAACAGTACTGGCGCTGTTGACATCCAGCTTAACAACTTCACCCGTTGTCTTATTGACCTCCTGAAGATTCAGGGGTAACTCATTATTTTCCATAGCCATTTTATTAACCCGCGGTTATCCACAAACGAAAGTATATACGCATATCACAGTCAACGGAAATACATACCCCAGTTAATACAATTGCATACCGCAATAGTTGATCTCGCACACAACAGTCAACATACCACACACCACAGTTAATGAAGATAGTCTCCAGGCTCAGGCGTAGCGGGGCGCTAAACGATCCGGGGATCTCTTTTTGATCTCAACATGATCTCCTTAAGGATCAATTACTGGATCGAAATATGGAATAACAGCCAGCATCCAATACATATGGACCACTGACATGACACAATGTGAATCTTGGTACAACAACCCAGTAATACAACACCAGGAAAGGCAATAGTCTTGACTGTGATATGCAGAAAAATGCATGTCATTACTCTTCCCTATTCCTATTCAGCTTCATACCGCAGTCAATAATCTGCATACTATAGTCAATTCCTTACCATTCAGTTCCTTCCAGTGGAGCTTCGTTAGCTTCAGAGCGTCAGCCACACCTTGTTAGTACGGAGTAATTCCGCTTCCTCGACGCATGCGCCTACGCGCGCATACTTTCTGCGGCGAGCGGATGATATTGACTGAAGCATGCGGCAGCCTTTCAGGCGGATGCTGAACTGAACAAGACTATATTTTGATCGGCTTTGCAATATTTAAGACGGTTTGCAACTTTAATGTTGCTTTGCGCCTTTTACCAAGATTTAATAGATTAATGCAAAGATAATAATAAGGAACAAAGAATGGGACTGATGGAAACGCTTGACCAGTGCATTACGGCCGGTCATGAAATGACGAAAGCTATCGCGATTGCACAGTTTAACGATGATAGCCCGGAAGCCAGGAAAATTACCCGTCGCTGGCGTGTGGGTGAGGCCGCCGATCTGATTGGCGTTTCTTCTCAGGCAATCCGTGATGCAGAAAAAGCAGGACGCCTTCCCCATCCTGATATGGAAATGCGTGGACGTGTAGAGCAGCGGGTGGGCTACACCATTGAACAAATCAACCATATGCGGGATGTATTTGGCACCCGTCTGCGCCGTCCTGATGACAGCGTTCCGCCCGTCATCGCGGTGGCAGCACATAAAGGGGGTGTCTATAAGACATCTGTATCTGTACATTTGGCACAGGACCTGGCGCTGAAAGGGCTGCGAGTACTGCTTGTCGAAGGGAACGATCCTCAAGGCACAGCCTCCATGTACCACGGCTGGGTCCCTGATT
Organism: Enterobacter sp. 50793107; assembly: GCF_001463365.1. Lineage (NCBI taxonomy): Bacteria > Pseudomonadati > Pseudomonadota > Gammaproteobacteria > Enterobacterales > Enterobacteriaceae > Enterobacter > Enterobacter sp. 50793107. The sequence goes on from NZ_LNII01000095.1 coordinate 3,425, forward strand.
TGCATATCCATGCCGAAGACACACTGCTGCCTTTTTATCTTGGTGAGCGCGATGATGCAGCCTATGCCGTCAAAGCCACCTGCTGGCCGGGTCTCGACATCATACCTTCATGCCTGGCTCTGCACCGCATTGAGACAGAACTAATGGGAAGGTTTGACAACGGGAAACTGCCGACAGAACCTCATATGATGCTTCGCCTGGCCATCGAAACAGTGGCCCATGATTATGATGTCATTGTTATCGACAGTGCACCGAACCTCGGTATTGGTACCATCAATGTCGTCTGTGCTGCAGATGTACTCATCGTGCCAACGCCAGCAGAGTTATTTGATTACACCTCTGCCCTTCAGTTTTTTGACATGCTGCGCGACCTGTTAAAAAACGTGGACCTGCAGGGTTTTGAACCTGACGTTAGAATTCTTCTGACCAAGTACAGCAATAACAATGGCTCACAGTCACCCTGGATGGAAGAACAGATCCGCGATGCCTGGGGAAGCATGGTACTGAAAAACGTTGTTCGCGAGACCGACGAAGTCGGTAAAGGTCAGATCCGTATGAGAACGGTGTTTGAGCAGGCTATCGATCAGCGCTCATCTACAGGAGCCTGGCGAAATGCGCTGTCTATCTGGGAGCCTGTCTGTAATGAAATTTTTGATCGCCTGATTAAACCTCGCTGGGAGATCAGATAATGAAACGTGCACCAGTCATTCCAAAACATACCGTAAAAGATATCCGCCCCGAAACTGAACCTTCAGCGGCACCCGCTGCACCGATGGTTGATTCATTAATTGCACGGGTTGGAGCCATGGCCCGCGGGAATACCATTCTGCTTCCGGTTTGTGGCCGGGAAGTGAAATTTATTCTGGAAGCGATCCCGGGCGAGAGTGTTGAGACGGCATCAAGAGTCTGGTCAGGTAATGAACGTGACCAGGAACTACTGACCGAAGACGCGCTTGATGATCTGATTCCCTCTTTTATGCTGAGTGGTCAACAGACGCCTGCGTTCGGACGAAGGGTAGAAGGTGTCATTGAAATTGCTGATGGTAGTCGCCGTCGTAAAGCCGCCATACTGACATCATCAGATTATCGTGTTCTCGTCGGGGATCTCGATGACGAACAGATGATGGCTTTATCACGGCTGGGTAATGATTATCGTCCTGTCAGCGCTTATGAACGGGGCAACCGTTATGCACAGCGGTTGGAAAATGATTTTAACGGCAATATCTCTGCTCTGGCTGAAGCTGAGAATATTTCCCGTAAAATCATCACGCGTTGCATCAACACGGCCCATTTGCCAAAATCAGTGGTTGCCCTGTTTACTCATCCTGGTGAACTTTCCGCCCGCTCTGGGGAGACGCTGTACAAAGCATTTTCGGGAAAAGAAGCTTTATTGTTGCAACGGACACAACAGCTTCATGAGCAAAAGAAAGCGGGAGTTATCTTTGAATCCGAGGAAGTTATTGGTTTACTGACGGATGTTCTGAAAGAGCCATCAGGTAAAAAAGTAAACCTTAATACCCGTCATCAATTTGTACCTGGTGCGACAGCCCTATACAAAGGCGATAAGGTGATTTTTAATCTCGATAAATCTCGTTTGCCTGCCGAGTGTATCGAGAAGATAGAAAGCATACTGCGCGACTTACAAAAAGTTTAGCCTGTTTAATGATACACGCGAGAGTCTTCATTAATTTCCAATATCCTTAATGCGTTACATGCTGCTTCGGAATATATACATCCGAAGCAGTTATTTTCTGCACTATAGCCCAGTGTTGTTAAAAAGATCTGTTTACTTCTCCCAACCTGATTGTTACCACAATCTAAAGATCCAGTTTTTTCTAGTTTTCCTTAACTAGTTCCGCAGTTCACCCCTCAACCTGCATATCAGAACTCAGACGGTAACCCATCCCGGAATACTGATTTCATACACCAGATTAACTGGGACCACGGTCCCACTTCCTACTTGCGTGTCAGAACTCACCCGTCAAGCCCGCTTGGAATATCGATTCCACACGCCGGATTTAACTGGGACCACGGTCCCACCTCCTACTTGCGTGTCAGAACTCATCCTTCAACCCCGTCTGGAATATCGATTCCACACGCCGGATTTAACTGGGACCATGGTCCCACTCTATTCAGCTGTTTCTATCACAATACAGATTTTGAGATTGTTACTGTGATTCCTGTATTAGGTGCGTAAGAAGATTATGTTCGTTTTGTTCCCTGGTGCTTCCTCGCTCACTCGCGGGCTTCGCCCTGTCGTTCGGCTGCGGCGAGCACTACTGGCTCTCTCAGAAAAGCAGAATTTATCTGATCCTCGCAACGGGAATATCTTTCCAGCGGGTGGTGTACGCAGGGGAGAGCATATCGCGTTTCATTTGCCATGATGGCGCTATCCCTCGCCCGGCAAACCAGATCTGTCCCAGACCGGAATGATTAATGCCATCGAGAACCTTCATCAGCTCAGAGCTGTGAGGACGTGGCGGACGTTCGTCGAACAGCTGCAGCTGCGAAACGCCGGAGCCGGTGAAGTCATTCAGCATCACACCGGCTTTGGCATACAGGTGCCCATCCTTCCAGATACGCTCCAGAGCCGTTGTGGCGGCCGCAATAATGTCCCGGGTGTCCTGAGTGGGTGTAAGCAGTTTCTCCGTGGCCACGTTGCCGTAGTAAGGCTCTTTAACGGCGAACGGAGACGTTTTGATGAAAACGGAAATATGCCGGCAGTACTGGCGCTCTTTCCGCAGCTTTTCAGAGGCCCGCTCTGCGTACTGACAGACAGCCTGGCGGAGCGAATCGTACTCCGTGATTTTCTCTCCAAAGCTGCGGCTGCAGACGATCTGCTGTTTCGTCGGTGGTGCTTCCTCAAGCGACATGCAGCTTTCCCCGTTCAGTTCGCGTACTGTTCGCTCGAGAACGACGGAGAAATTTTTGCGTATAAAGGCCGGGTTCGTCAGGGCCAGATCGAGCGCGGTCCTGATACCCAGTACATTAAGTTTGCGGGCACTGTTGCAAAGTTAGCGATGAGGCAGCCTTTTGTCTTATTCAAAGGCCTTACATTTCAAAAACTCTGCTTACCAGGCGCATTTCGCCCAGGGGATCACCATAATAAAATGCTGAGGCCTG
>NZ_LNII01000096.1:0-1580 GCF_001463365.1 Enterobacter sp. 50793107
GGCTATGAGGATGCAATCACTTCAACTGAAATAGCGCTTGAAAAAGCGACTAAGGATCTTCAGGCAGAGCTTGGTGAATTCAACGAACAATCTGGTTATAAACCTTTAATTGAGTTGATTCCCATTCAGCCTTTAAATAAAGGTATTTATGGGCGTTGCTACTCATATGTTAAACACTCCGATTATGATTCGTTTGAGAGTAAGTTCACCATTATTTCGGTTGATACTTTTAGCGGTGATGCAATTTTTAAGAAAGATGATAAAGGAAATATCATTGGAATTAATATCAGCTCGTTAAAGACGAAACTGGCATCAGTGAAAAATACCATCAAACAGATGATGGACAGTACCATGACGGTCAGCGCTGATATTAATTATGAAGCCACGCTGACTGACTGGGCTAATGCATGGAATGAACAGTGTGAGGAATACAGCAAAGAGGGGAATTATATTGATGTTTCCGCCGGGGCGCAGTTTCTGCGTTTTACCGCAAATGCCTCCACGCTGAACACCTGGAACCCGGATACCGGCGAAGCCCGGATAAAAGGGGAAACGTGTGCAGAATTAATGCTATTTACCGGGAAAGTAAATTCGACGATTTACACTCCGGATCGGGTTGGCTGGCCGCTTAGATTTACGGTCAACGACACTGACGAAGTTAATCTTGGTGTCCTGCGGGCAAGAATTGACTGTGAACTGACAGGATACGTTGGCGCATCAGCACAGGTGGAGGGTAACCTGCAATTTGTGACGTACAACAATAAGCAGTTGCTGATGGGAAATCGCACGCCAGGTTCGCGTTTTGCCGAACGGAAAAAAGGCGTGAAGATCAAGGACAACAAAGAAAAACCCCATTCCCTGGAGATTAAGGGAGAAGCATTTGGTGGAGCGAAAGCTGGAGGCAGTCTGGGGGGCGCATTACAGTGGCTGAAGCCTTTTGATTCACTGGTGGATGAACTTCCCAATATGCTGCGTACTTTTGGTCTGGTGGACTCCCCCGCACAGGCACGGATTATTCTTGCGGTTCAGCAGTCAGAAAAGGAAAAAGATGCACATCTGGGAGGGTTTCAGGATTTTGCCTCTTTAAAAGTAGGGGGAAATGCTGAGTTGGGTGTAGGGCTAAGTGGTGAGTTCAGAGTCCGGTTTGTAAAGGGGCGATTCAGATTTCATATTAAAGGTGGCCTGTGTCTGGCGGTTGGAGCTGAAGGTGATGTTGAAGGGGAAATCTCACCAGAATTGTTTGGTGAGTTTGCTATCTGGGTGATTTATCAATTGTATGGGATTGATTATAAGCATTTGACGATTATCACAGAAGAGGCATTTATGGGGTTAACATATATGCTGGTGATGGGAGGCAAAGAAATATATAAAAAATATTATGATGAACTTGCTGCTGAAATTGGAAGTGTTAAACAAGATTTAATCGATTTTATCGATGAAATGTCGAATGAATTCCTTGCTGCTAAAAATCAATCTACTGAGCGTAATGAACTTTCTGAGATTATTAATGCAGATCCCGGCAGTGTATACCTTTTTTCTCCTGAAGCTAAGGGGATTGCACTCTTTGTACTGACCGGAGA
>NZ_LNII01000097.1:0-1532 GCF_001463365.1 Enterobacter sp. 50793107
AATAGCTGAGATTCCTTCCACTTACGGAAGTCGATTAGTTCTCGTAGAGAAATACCCGTCTGGTGATTAATTTCGAATTCTGGCATAGCCTTACCCTCTGTCGTTACCCGCTGATGCGGGAGAAATGTTTTGGTCGGTGTAGTGCCTGTCGCACAGGTAGAGCGTTTGCCGCGTGCTAATAGCAGCCTTCACCACACCCCAAAACATTCCAGTTATTGCCGGGGTGTTTATCCGCGCCCGGCGCGCGCTTTCCCGCTATTCCCCAACAGCAAGAAATCGCTTACTCTTTAATCTCCCCAACAGTAGAAAGGATATATTCATGCAAACCATGCGGACCGTGTGCCCTGACTGCGGAAGTGAGATGTTCAACCAGCCCGATGATTTTGACTTTGAGACAAATTTCACCGGCGTCAGTTGTGCTGACTGTGGTCGAGAAATCACTAAGGACGATGTTGTCAATCAGGCCACGGACACGGTCAAAAAACAGCTCGACGACATGCTCAGGAATTCCCTCAAAGGAACTGGCTGGAAGTTCTAGTAGCTTTAAAAGCTCCCCGGCCTGAGTAAGCACCTCGCTGGCGTCTACGTTAAGCAGTAGTGGCGCCGTTTTTTTATCTGCCATACACACCCCTCTGTTTGTTTACCGTCAGCCCCTCGCAAAGAGCTGCTGGTAAACTTCGCCACACTCTCGCAGTGGCCGCGCTCATGCCCTTGAGTTCTTGTCGCTCATCGCCGCTCTAACCGGTGCGCGTCTGGCGTTCACGCTGCTTTACCGGCATACCCTTTTCCTCGTTTAACCCTGACCAGCGGTATGTCGCAGTTCGGACCTGCGTCTGGCTCTCATAGAGACTCGGGGCCACATCATTACTGCGGCTTGGAAGTGCGGTCTGTCCGCTTTAGTGCTTCATTTGAGTTTCTCCTCTAATTTTTTTATTCAAATTTCAGCTGGTCACACCGGCTCTCCATTGCCCGTTACACCCCTCGCACTCCCCGTCACCTGCTGAAATTCAAGTGGCGGCTCTAAGCGGTCCTCTAACTCCACTTCGCCGCTGGCTAACTTCGCTCAGCTGTCGATGTTTTGTTTCGATGGGTTAAAGATAACCTTAGTTATGAGTGATGGCAATAACCTAATTTATAATATCAATCACATAAGTTATAAATTAATGATAACTAAATGAATTTATTTTTGTAAATCATGAGTGCTATGCTTAAAAAAACAGCAGGAGGGATGTGCATGGTTCTGGATGAAGAGCGTATAAGCATGAAAATTCAGGCGATGGGGCGGGCGGTGATGGAATTGTCACTGGCTGAATTACCCATGACCCAGCAAAACATCATCGACAAGCTGAAGCAGTACCGGAAGGAAACAGGAAACGTGACAGGGAAGGAGGTGAACAGGGATGCGGCCGAGATAGTGCGGAAAGGAAGGTAGTGCAGGAGTGACAAAAAAGTGCAGGAGCAACATGCGCCAGCGCAGGTTATTTTGGATCACGTCATAAGTGATTGAATTGCATTGGATGCTTGCTTTAGTG
>NZ_LNII01000098.1:0-1178 GCF_001463365.1 Enterobacter sp. 50793107
ACGTTCACACCGGAAGGTCTTGATGAAGCCCTTTATCATGGTGCCGTGCTGCGTGTCCGGCCGAAAGCCATGACCGTGGCGGTGATCATCGCGGGTCTGCTGCCGATACTCTGGGGAACCGGCGCAGGTTCAGAAGTCATGAGCCGTATTGCGGCCCCCATGATTGGCGGGATGATCACAGCTCCGCTGCTGTCCCTGTTCATTATTCCTGCCGCCTATAAACTCATCTGGCTGCGCAGACATAAAAAGAGCGTGTCATAACCCTGAAAGGACACCCCTGCGGGTGTCCTTTTGCATAAATTCACCCTGACGTCAGGGTTTACATCGATAACATACAGAGGTGAGTATGAAAAAAATAATTTTAATGGCCCTGGCTTTTGGCCTTTCACTTCCGGCAATGGCAGGTGAAAAAGTAATAGACATGTACAAGTCTGAAAACTGTGGTTGCTGTTCCCTGTGGGGCAAGGCGATGGAAAAGGACGGGTTTGAGGTACGGACCCACGTCATGAATGATCAGGCTCTGTCAGCCCTGAAAGAAAAATATGCTGTTCCTGCTGAGCTGAGAAGCTGTCATACCGCAGTTACTGGTAATTTGATCATTGAAGGTCATGTGCCTGCCACAACGATACATAAGGCAATGCAGTCTGGTTCAGGGATTTATGGCCTTGCCACCCCCGGTATGCCTGCGGGAAGCCCGGGAATGGAGATGGGGGCCCGTAAAGAGGCTTACGATGTTATCGCATTCTCTCCGGAGGGCAGTAAAAAGATCTTCCAGCGAATCGAATAGTCAGCGGAACGGCTGATAACGGGACGCCGGTAGCAGGCACTCCTGTGCCGGCGACATTCGTGGTAATCGCATCCATGACATAACCTGAATACAGAAGACGCTTCAGGTTTGCATAAGGAGAGTTACTGTGAAAAATGACAATGCAGTGCAACACAACAACCAGACTGCCTCTGAACAGACATTATCCCCGGACGAGAGTCACGTATTGCATAAGGTGAGAGATCCCGTGTGCGGGATGACAATCATGCCCGATAAGGCGCACAGCAGCATTCGATACCAGGAGCATCAGCTTTATTTCTGCTCCGCCAGCTGTGAGAGCAAATTTAAAGCTCATCCCGATCATTATCTTACAGAAGATGCCAGTGAACATTCCCATCACCACCATCACCAC
>NZ_LNII01000099.1:0-12735 GCF_001463365.1 Enterobacter sp. 50793107
TTTTGGGGAGATGGCCACCAGGCTGCCGGGTTCGGCTTGCGCGCTCAGGGTCGGGGACTGATCGTCGGTGGTGTCGCCTGGACCTACCGGCCCCTGCTTGTCGCCCACGTTATCATTAATAACGATATTTTCTGCCGGAGACGGTGCCGCAGTGTCAATCACGATCGGGAAGCTGCCGCTGGTGCGCGCGTTGCCCGCTGCGTCAGTCGCAGTAACGGTGAAGGTGTGCTGACCATCCGCCAGCGCGGTATCCGGGGTGAACGCCCACTTCCCGTTTCTGTCCGCCGTGACGGTGCCAATCACTTTCCCGTTGTCGAGGATAGACACAATGTCGCCCGGTGCAGCGCTGCCGCTCAGGGTTGGGGTGGTGTCGTTGGTGGATTCACCTTTCTGCATTGGACCGACGTGCGGCTCGGCGTTGTCCACAACGCTGTTGATGGACGGTGCAGTACTCACCGGGATCAGCAGATTGATGTCGTAAGACGGCGCTTCACCGGCAACGCGGTTGCCCGCCGGGTCCTGCGTCTCCAGGGTCAGCTTGTTCAGGCCTTCCGTCAGTGGGGTTTCTGGTGTCAGGCTCCAGGTGCCATCACTGCCTACCACCGCTGTACCAATCAGGTGTTTGCCGGAAGAGTCGGTGGTGTAGACAAAGACGGTGTTCCCGGCTTCACCGATACCACTGATGAGCGGTTTGCTGTCATCGGTGATGTCACCGCTGGCTACATTGCCCTGACGATCGCCTACGTCATCCGCAACGGCGGTAATATTCAGAACATTTGCTGAAGCATCAGGCGCGGTAGTGTCAACTTCAAACTCCAGCGCTTCCGAGGGGTCGCTGGTATTGCCCGCCTTATCCGTCTGCGTAACGGTGATGCTGTGATCGCCTTCACCCAGCGGTTTCTCTGGTTTCAGCGTCCAGTTGCCTTTATCGTCAATAACGGTTGTGCCAAGCACCTCGTCACCATCATAAATGGTCACGGTGTCGCCCGGTTCGCCTTTACCGCTGAATACCGGACGGGTTTCATCCGTGACGTCACCGCCTTTCAGCTGGCCCGTAATCGGCCCGGTATTATCCAGGGCATCGGCCATATCCGGTTTGGCTGGCGGCGTGGTATCCACAATAATCTGAATCGGATCGGAAGGATCGCCTTCATTGCCGAGCGGATCTTCCTCAACGACCACGACATTATGTTCACCCTCGGCAAGTTCATCCTTAGGTGTAAATGACCATTTACCTTCGTCGTCGACGATAACCGAGCCGATCTCTTTATCATTGTCTTTGATAATGATGGTATTACCCGGTGTTCCCTCTCCACTGAAAGAAGGCTGACTGTCATCCGTCACATCGCCCGGTTTGAGCGGACCGGTTACCGGACCGGTATTGTCAATCACCTCAGGCGTTTCTGCTTTTCCCGGAGGTTCAGTCAATACAATAAAATCACGCTCATCAGACGGTTCGCTGACGTTACCCGCTTTATCCGTCTGGCTGACCGTGATGCTGTGGCTACCGTCAGTGAGGTTTTCGGAAGGTTTGAAATACCAACGACCATCCTCGTTAACGGTGGTTTCGCCGATCTTTTTACCGTTATCGTAAATTGCGATCGTTGCGCCAGCTTCACCGGTGCCGCTCATTTCCGGTTGAGGATCGTCGGTGTAAGCATCATCATGAATTTCACCGGTGGTTTTACCCACTTTGTCCATGATGTGTTCAATCGTCGGCGCTTTTGGCGCAACCGTATCAACGACGATGACAATCGGGTCTGATGGAGGACTCGCGTTGCCGTCAGGATCTTTTTCCACGACGGTCAGCTCGTGCTCACCTTCACCCAGTGGCTTATCAGGCGTATAGCTCCACTCGCCTTCATCATCGACGATAACGGAGCCAATCTCTTTGTCGTTATCGTAGATATGGATGGTATCACCAGGCTTACCTTTACCGGTCAGCGTCGGCGTTGAGTCATCGGTCGTATCACCTGATTTTAACGGGCCTTTGATTGAGCCTTCATCATCCATCGTGGTGCCAATGCTCGGCTTATCAGGCGTGGAGTGGTTATCGCCGTCGTCTTTGTCCATCTCAGACAGCGCGAAAGCAGCCCCTACCCCCGCCGCCGCAAGTGCAAACCATCCCAGCATGCCAAACAGCATGTCGTTGTCGTCATCCGGTGCCGTCAGAAGAGGCCCACCCGCGCCTAACGGTTCTCCGCCTAACGCCACAGGAGACATGCTGCCGTCAGCCATCAGATAGCCGGTGTCGTAGCTTTCGCCCGACAGAGGAACATAGGCGTAGAGTAATCCATCTTCCGCCATGCCCATCAGCACCGGGTTGTTAGGATCACCATTGAAGTAATCTTCAATAATTATGCTTGGCTGTGTATCGCCTTCCTGGATAATGTGCAGCGCCTTGTCTACGCGCTGCAGCGTAATATTTTCTGGAGCGAAGTCGTCGTTAATATTCTTCAATAAATATTTATTGCCGGGGATAAGTTTTACCTTAACCGTCCGGCCTGCATCTGCGGTCAACAACCGAGTTTTTCCGTCTCCGTTATTGACCGCTAAAATGACTTTATTGTCCGTCATACTTAAAGTCCTTGGTGAATTTCACTCACTAAATTGTGGATATATAAACTTTTTTGTTGATACACCCTGAACTACCTTACGTTGAAACCTTTCTGAGATAATTCATGTCCACAGGGTTCATCGACATGATGCTTAAAACTATCATGTCTGACCTCTTTATATGGGTAGGAAAAAACCACGCAACGCTCTACGCCGCATTAGGAATAGTTGACATCAAACAGCTATTAATGAAAGAACAAGGAAGGAGGAGGAAAAGAATAATTAACGGTTAAGAACTTACACGAAAAGAATAATAAATCAAATTGATTATTTTAATAAAAATAACAGAATGCGATTTTTAATTAAAAATCAATTAAACAGGAACTCAGCCGTTCACCGCGTGACGACAGCAACGGGCCGGGTAGACGAGAGAAATTCAGGATTGAGGAAACGCAGAAATGAAAAAGGCCCACGTTATAAATAACGTGGGCCTGAATAGTGGCGGAACGGACGGGACTCGAACCCGCGACCCCCTGCGTGACAGGCAGGTATTCTAACCGACTGAACTACCGCTCCGCTGTGTTCCCTTGGGAACGAGGCGCATATTACGGTTTGCCTCTGAACTCGTCAACGCTTTTTCTCACGTTTTGAATCGTTTGCTGCAAAAATCACCCGAACGGTGATTTTACAGGCGTTCTGGCATGCCTTACGCACGCCACATACAGCTTCCGCCCTTCTTCTGGACCAGATCCAGACGAGATTCGTGGTTGAGAAGCTCTTCATCACTCGCTAAAACAACCCGCAAGCGGCTGGCCTGGCGAACAACACGCTGAATTCCCGCTTCGCCCTGCGTCTGCTGAGATTCATTCTCCATGCTGAACTTCATTGACGTTTGACCGCCGGTCATCGCCAGATAGACATCCGCCAGGATCTGGGCATCGAGCAATGCCCCGTGCAGCGTTCGCTTGGTGTTGTCTATTTCATAACGTGAACAGAGCGCATCGAGGCTGTTACGCTTGCCGGGGAACATCTTCCTGGCCAGCGCCAGGCTGTCAGTGACCTTGCAGAAGGTGTTCGTTTTGGGGATATCGCGCTGGAGCTTACTAAACTCGTAGTCCATAAAGCCGATATCGAACGAGGCGTTGTGAATGACGAGCTCTGCGCCTTTGATGTAGTCCAGAAATTCGTCCGCCACCTCCGCGAAGGTCGGTTTATCCAGCAAGAACTCATCGGCAATACCATGAACGCCGAACGCTTCTGGATCCACCAGCCGATCGGGTTTGAGATAGACATGGAAGTTGTTCCCCGTCAGACGACGGTTCACCACTTCAACAGCACCGATCTCAATGATCTTGTGCCCTTCGTAGTGCGCGCCGATCTGGTTCATACCGGTGGTTTCGGTATCAAGAACAATCTGGCGAGTAATTGCAGTGCTCATAGCGGTCATTTATGTCAGACTTATCGTTTAACTGAACGTTTCAAATACAGGAAGTCTACCAGAGATGCGTAAACAGGTAGAAATTTTCACCGATGGATCTTGTCTCGGTAACCCAGGGCCTGGCGGCTATGGCGCGATTATGCGCTATCGTCAGCACGAAAAAACTTTTAGTGAAGGGTATTTCCTGACCACCAACAACCGCATGGAGTTGATGGCGGCCATCGTGGCGCTGGAAGCCTTAAAAGAACATTGTGACGTGGTGCTCAGTACCGACAGCCAGTACGTGCGCCAGGGGATCACCCAGTGGATCCACAACTGGAAAAAACGCGGCTGGAAGACGGCAGATAAGAAGCCCGTCAAGAATGTCGATCTCTGGAAACGGCTGGATGCGGCGCTGGGCCAGCATAATATTAAGTGGGAATGGGTAAAAGGCCATGCCGGCCACCCGGAAAACGAGCGCTGCGATGAACTGGCGCGGACGGCGGCCGCTAACCCGGCACATGAGGACGCAGGCTATCAGCCTGAATCCTGATCACGGTTTTCTGTACTGCCGCGTGGCCCCCACGGTCTGGCGGATCGGCGTTTTGGTTTTGCTCTGCTTCATCGGGTTAAGCGTCAGGGGAATGGTTCGCTTACGCGCAACGATAAACTGCATGCAGCCTAATGCGGGCAAATGGGTACTCAGCAAAACGCCCCCTTTTCTGGCCCAGGGCAGTACCTGAAATCCGCCGTAGCTGAGCACTTCAAAATTCAGCAGCGAAAGCCAGTCCAGCTGGCGCATCATGGTGAACATTCGGCTGTTATAAGGAGGAGTGCGGCGTAATACGGGCACCAGCTTGCGCAGCCCCATCAGGCTCAGCGGATTAAACCCGCTTATCACCAGCCAGCCGTCATCTATCAGCACGCGATCGGCTTCACGCAGCATGCGATGAGGATCGCTGCACCAGGGTATCGTATGCGCCAGCAGGCACGCATCAACCGACTTTTCCGCAAACGGCAGATGTAAAGGGTCTGCCTTCACCTGAACGGGCGATCCGCCGAGAGAGACATGGACCTGATGAGAGATAGCGCAGCTTTCGGTATTGATTTCCGCGCTGAGATTGCCAATCTTAAGCAGGTGAAAGCCATACATTTTCGCGAGCCAGGGCTTAAGCTGTAGTTCTAACGCCTCGCGATAGTATTCACCCCAGGGCAATTCCGCCCAACGTTCCGGTGCTGCGACAGTCTGAGGTATCCTTGCCGGTTTCATCAAAACACCCGCCACGCTATAAGAGGTAATGTATGAATCTTATCAGTATTCCTGCCTTTGAGGACAATTACATCTGGGTTTTAGTCGATGACGCGCGTCGATGCGTCATTGTCGACCCCGGAGAGGCCGCCCCGGTTCTGCAGGCAATAAAAGAGAATGGCTGGCAGCCTGAAGCCATCCTCCTGACCCACCATCACCACGATCATACCGGCGGTGTGCCTGAGCTGCGCGCCCGGTTCCCGCATCTGGTGGTTTACGGACCGGCAGAGGCACAAGATAAGGGAATCACGCAAGTAGTCGAAGAAGGCAAAAATATCCTCATACGTGAGTGGGAGTTTTCCGTATTTGCTACACCAGGTCACACTTTGGGACATCTGTGTTTCTACAGCAAACCTTATCTGTTTTGTGGCGATACGCTGTTTTCTGGCGGCTGTGGAAGACTGTTTGAAGGCACGCCAACCCAGATGTATCAATCTTTACAAAAAATTAATGCCCTGCCTGACGATACTGTAATTTGTTGCGCGCATGAGTATACATTAGGAAATATGAAGTTTTCTGCCAGCATTTTACCTGAGGATCGTGCGATTCAGGATTACTATCAGAAAGTGAAGGAGTTACGTGCAAAAAACCAAAAAACACTACCCGTAATTCTGAAAAACGAGCGTAAAATTAATTTATTTCTTAGAACAGATGACATTGATTTAATTAATAAAATTAACCAAGAAACAAAATTGCAACAACCAGAACAGCGATTTGCATGGTTAAGGTCAAAGAAAGATAACTTCAGATAATTGCGGGTTGCCTTTTCAAAATTTCGCCGTTATCATCGCTCGTCTTTTAAGCAACTATTGACACACACATGAAGGCAAAAGCGATCTTACTCGCCTCTGTCCTGCTTGTTGGTTGCCAGTCGCAGAACGGCAGCAACGTACAACAGCACGCACAGAGCCTTTCTGCAGCTGGTCAAGGGGAAGCAGGGAAGTTTACAAGCTCAGCGCGTTGGTTGGACGATGGGACATCTTTCGCGCAGGATCAAAACTTGTGGACCTCTATTGGCGACGAGCTAAAGATGGGAATTCCGGAAAACAGCCGGATTCGCGAACAGAAACAGAAGTATTTAAGAAATAAGAGCTATCTCCACGATGTAACGTTACGGGCAGAGCCGTATATGTACTGGATAGCCGGGCAAGTTAAGAAACGTAACATGCCTATGGAGCTGGTACTCCTACCCATAGTGGAGAGCGCTTTTGACCCACACGCGACGTCTGGCGCCAATGCCGCAGGTATTTGGCAGATCATTCCGAGCACCGGGCGAAATTACGGTTTGAAACAGACCCGTAACTATGATGCGCGTCGCGATGTTGTCGCTTCCACGACAGCCGCTCTCGACATGATGCAACGTCTGAACAAGATGTTTGACGGCGACTGGTTGTTAACGGTTGCGGCGTATAATAGTGGCGAAGGTCGTGTACTGAAGGCAATGAAAGCGAATAAAGCACGGGGTAAATCCACCGATTTTTGGTCGCTCTCACTGCCACAGGAAACAAAGATTTACGTACCGAAGATGCTGGCGTTGAGTGATATTCTCAAAAACAGCAAGCGTTACGGTGTACAACTGCCAACACCAGACGAAAGTCGTGCACTGGCGCGCGTTCGCCTCAGCAACCCGGTTGATATTCAACAGGTTGCCGATATGACGGGTATGTCGGTAAGTAAACTGAAAACCTTTAACGCGGGTGTTAAAGGCTCAACGCTGGGGGCGAGTGGCCCACAGTATGTGATGGTTCCGCAGAAACATGCTGAACAGTTACGTGAGTCTTTAGCGTCTGGTGAAATTGCCGCCGTTCAGTCAACGCTGATTGCGGATGCATCATCAGTCAACAGCCGCAGCTATAAGGTTCGTAGCGGTGATACGCTTTCGGGCATTGCATCACGTCTTGGCGTGACAGCAAAAGATCTGCAACAGTGGAATAACCTGCGCAGCTCAGGCCTGAGAGTGGGTCAGACACTGACGGTGGGTGCGGGTAGCAGCGCACAGCGTCTCGCCAATAACAGCGATAGCATTACCTATCGCGTGCGTAAAGGCGATTCACTGTCCAGTATCGCAAAACGACACGGCGTGAACATTAAGGATGTGATGCGCTGGAATAATGATACTGACAATCTGCAACCAGGCGACCAGCTGACACTGTTTGTGAAAAACAGCGCCACGCCAGACTCCTGATTACACGATACAAAGATAAAAAGGCACCGATTCCCCTCGGTGCTTTTTTTTTACTTCGCTTTTTGCGCTTCAACCATGATGGTATCGCTGGTAAACGAACCGTCATCCTGCAATTCAAAGTAGGCCTTCACCTCTGAGGAAGCACTGTCCTGATACAACCGTATGGCCTGGCTTAACGCGTCCGGGGTGCGCATACGGGCGATCCACGAACTAAATTCCAGCGGTAAGCGATCGGTTATCAGTGAACGTGAAATTAAACCGGCCTCAGTGATAAACGTTAACCACTCCCCACTGGAATAATCCTGCACGTGCGAGGTGTCACGCAGCGCTTCAACCGTCTGCAGCCAGATGTTCCGTACAGGGTGACCCGGGGACATGACGTCCATAATGATGACGGTTCCACCCGGCTTCAGCACGCGTTTGACTTCCCGCAATGCCTGACCGACATCATGCCAGTGGTGCGCGGAGTAACGGCTGATAACAACGTCAAACGACGCCTCTTCGAAAGGTAAGGATTCGGCATAGCCCTGGCGCGTATCGACATTGTTGAACCCTTTGGCTTTTGCCGCCTCCGCCACTACCTCCAGCATCTGGCTGGATAAATCATATGCCGTAACCTGAGCCACATGCTGCGCTGCTGTAAAGCTGGCATGCCCTGCTCCGCAGCCTAAATCCAGCACCGTCGCCTGCGGAAACGCCGAGAGACGCTCGCCGAGACGCACCAGATCGCGGCCAGAAGCATGTACGGCGCTGGTCAGATAGGCGCTTGCCTGGGAACCAAACTGTTTTTCGACGTTGTCGTGATGAGAGTGTGTTGTTGTCATTGTACTGTCCTTGCGTTGGTTAAAGTAAAGGGCAGCACTCAACCGGCCTGCCCCACGGCAGACCTGACTCACCATATTAATCAGGTTTGCCGGGACTGAATTCCACTAGTAGCGGGTTGTGATCGGAGGCGCGAGTGACCAGAACAGAGGCGTCATGCACGCTCAAACCACGATAGAAAACGAAATCGAGAGGACGACCGAACGCTTTCTTGCGCTGGTCATCACTAAAACGAACTTCACGCAGCGACATCTCCCGCGCAAAGCGATACAGCGCGTTCATGCGTGGACGGCTCCAGGCATTGAAATCCCCGGCCATAATAATAGGCCCACTGTGATGGGCTATCTGGTCACCAATAGGAAGTAACTGCTTACTATACACATCCACGCCCAGACTGAAGTTTACCGCATGGATGTTCACGACCATCAGTAGCCGCGTGTCAGGCAGTGGGTAGACCGTCACCAGCGCCGATTTTGCCAGTCGCAGGATAGGCTCGCGTTCGCGCAGCGGGCAGCAGTAAACCGGATGCGCGGCAGAAAGGGTCATCACGCCAGAGGGATGTTGCGGCAATACAAATGCGGGCACCTGGTCGGCGGCGAGATAGTTAGTGGTCGCAAACCTTACCAGCTCAGGCGTGGTTTGCGCCTCCTGCAGCAGAACCAGATGGGCATCTTTACCAAAGTTCTTGAGGACGGATAACCAATCCGCGCGCTGCTGTTTAAAGATATTCCATACCAGCACCCGAATTTTTTCATCGCTGCTTAACGGTGTACCGGCAGGTAATGCCTGGCTGATGCTCGCAAACGACCCGGGAGGCAAGATCCTCTCCGCGGGCATTCCGGCAACATAACGCATGGCATAGGTATTTTTTCGCACTTTTGGAAACAACCTCTGTAACATGAACCAGCCCGGAAAACGGACTGGTTCTAATGTTATAGGGATTTTAGGTCACACTTTCAACGCAATTACTGAGAAACCTCTTTCCAGTTTTGTAAGCAAGCACTTACTGAGGTTTAACCAAGCGCTACGCGAGAGGGTTTATCAAGGCGCCCGCTCAGACCAATCAGCAGGAAGGCAACGAGCACAATAACGGCACCAATCCACGGAGTTTGGGTTAATCCAAAGTGCTCCACCGTCTGCCCGCCAACGATAGAGCCGATCGCGATACCAATGTTGAAGGCGGCAATGTTCAGACCAGAAGCCACGTCTACCGCATTTGGCGTATAGCGTTCGGCTTTTTGTACCACATAGACCTGCAGGCCGGGTACATTACCAAAGGCAAAGATGCCCATGACCAGTACCGTTACCAGCGCGGCGTACTGAATCGATGCCGTGAACTGGAAGAGCATCAGCAGAATCACCAGTGCCGCGAAGATAAACTTAAGCGCTGGTACAGCACCATGCTTATCCGCGAGCTTACCTCCCCAGATGTTGCCAATCGCCACAGAGATACCGTACCCCAGTAAAATCCAGCTTACCGCTGCAGGAGAGAAGCCGGCCAGATCCTGCATCATTGGAGCGAGGTAGGTGAATGCCGTGAACACGCCGCCGTAGCCCAGCGCCGTAACGGCATAGATGAGCAGCAAACGAGGATGTGTGAGCACCTTAATCTGATCGCTCAGTCTTGCGCTTGTACGGCCGGGAATATTCGACGGTACCAGCAGCAGGCTGGCCACCAGTGCAATCACGCCCAGTAAAGAAACGGCGAGGAAGGTTTCACGCCAGCCGAAATGTTGTCCGATGAACGTCCCTAATGGTACGCCGGTGACCAGTGCGACGGTCAATCCGCCAAACATAATAGCAATGGCTGATGCAGCTTTCTCTTTAGGTACCAGGCTGGTTGCAATGGTGGAGCCAATCGAGAAGAACACCCCATGAGCAAGGCCAGTCAGCAGGCGGGCAATGACCAGCGTCGTGTAGTCCGGCGCCTGCCAGGCCAGTATATTGCCAGCCGTGAAGAGCACCATCAGCGCGACCAACAGTTGCTTACGCGGGAATCGCCCGGTTAATGCCGTCAGGACGGGCGCGCCGACAGCGACACCCAAAGCATAGATGGAGACCAACAGCCCGGCTGAAGGTAATGAGATAGCAAGCTGGTTAGCGATGGTAGGAACCAGTCCTACGATAACAAATTCGGTCGTGCCAATTGCAAAGGCACTGATCGTCAGGGCAAGTAGCGCCAGTGGCATAAAATACTCCGTATCATCAGGATTAAGATGACAGGCAGTATGCGCCAGTGGTTAAATAACAAAAATGGTCAAAATCTCAATAGAATTTTGCAGGTGATGCAACAATGAAAGCAACCTCGGAAGAGCTGACAATCTTTGTCGCCGTCGTCGAAAGTGGCAGTTTTAGCCGCGCGGCAGAGCAGTTAGGGCAGGCAAACTCTGCTGTAAGCCGCTCGGTGAAAAAGCTTGAGATGAAGCTTGGGGTGAGTCTTCTCAACCGCACGACAAGGCAGTTGAGCCTGACGGAAGAAGGTGAACGGTACTTCCGCCGGGTGCAGTCTGTCTTACAGGAGATGGCTGCAGCAGAGACTGAGATCATGGAAACGCGCAGCACACCGCGTGGGCTATTGCGTATTGATGCGGCCACACCGGTAGTTCTGCACTTTCTGATGCCGCTGATTAAACCTTTCCGTGAACGCTATCCGGAGATGACGCTCTCTTTGGTCTCCTCCGAGACCTTTATCAATCTTATCGAACGTAAAGTCGATGTGGCGATCCGGGCGGGAACCCTGACGGACTCAAGCCTGCGCGCGCGTCCTCTGTTTGCCAGCTACCGTAAAATCATCGCCTCACCACAATACATCGCTGAACACGGCAAACCTGAAACCGTTGAAGAGCTGAAGCAGCATCTATGTCTGGGTTTCACCGAGCCGGTATCACTGAATACCTGGCCTGTCGCCTGCCCTGATGGTCAGCTGCATGAGATCACCTGCGGGTTGTCGTCCAACAGCGGGGAAACGCTGAAGCAGTTGTGTCTTGAAGGAAACGGGATCGCCTGTTTGTCTGATTACATGATTGATAAAGAAATTGCGCGCGGTGATCTCGTGGAGTTAATGGCGGACAAGCGTCTGCCGGTAGAGATGCCCTTCAGTGCGGTTTACTACAGTGACAGAGCGGTGAGCACGCGTATCCGTGCCTTTATCGACTTTCTGAGCGAGCATATAAAAACAGCTCCCGAAGGAGCTGTGTGAGGGTTAAGCGTACAGAGGGTAAGTCAATATTAATCCCAGTCTGGCGCTAAACCTTCCGGGCTCACCAGGCGATCGTTACACTCCAGGGCAGCGATCGCTTTTTTGTCTTCGTCATCCAGCTGGAGATCCACAGCTAACAGGTTGCTGGCCAGGTTTTCACGCTTCGTTGAAGATGGAATAACGGCATAACCTTCGCCCATCGCCCAGGCCAGGATCACCTGTGCAGCCGTTGCGTTATGTTTATTTGCAATACGTGCAATGACCTCATCTTTCAGCGCTTTACCGTATGCCAGCGTCATATAAGAAGTGATGTGAATGCCGTGCTGTTTGGCCCACGCCACCACGTTGCGGTTTTGCAGATAAGGGGAGAGCTCAATCTGGTTGGTGGCAATGTTCTCTGCGCCAACGGCAGCAATGGCTTTTTCCATCAACGGAATAGTGAAGTTCGAAATACCAATTTGACGGGTTAAGCCCTGCTCTTTCGCTTCCAGCAGCGCCTGCATAAATTCTTCTACAGAAACGGCATCATTCGGAGATGGCCAGTGGATCAGGGTCAGATCGACATAGTCAGTACGCAGCTTCTTCAGGCTCTCTTTCAGGCTTGGGATCAGCTTGTCTTTACTGAGGTTCTCGATCCAGATTTTGGTGGTGATAAACAGTTCGTTACGCGGTACGCCGCTTTCTTCAATCGCCTGGCCAACCGCAGCTTCATTTTCATATATCTGCGCGGTATCAATTGCGCGATAGCCAAGCTCAAGGGCGGTTTTGACCGATGCGATAACAACGTCGTCTTTCAGGCGGAAAGTGCCCAGGCCTAATGCAGGGATAGTCATGTCATTCCTCGTTATTCGTAATGTTCGTTAACTGAGGAAGATTATCGCTGCTGGCGTTATGCTGAAAAAGGTCGTAAAACGCAGAGGATTTTTGCTGATGTAGCAATAATTGGGAAGCAGATAAGAAAAAAGCCCTGAGCGTTAACTCAGGGCTTTTAATAAGTGGCGGAACGGACGGGACTCGAACCCGCGACCCCCTGCGTGACAGGCAGGTATTCTAACCGACTGAACTACCGCTCCACCGAAGACTGCTGTAACCACCGGATTTATGCACCGGCTTACTACTTAATTTGATGCCTGGCAGTTCCCTACTCTCACATGGGGAGACCCCACACTACCATCGGCGCTACGGCGTTTCACTTCTGAGTTCGGCATGGGGTCAGGTGGGACCACCGCGCTACAGCCGCCAGGCAA
>NZ_LNII01000100.1:0-9965 GCF_001463365.1 Enterobacter sp. 50793107
GCGCTACCAAGCTGCGCTACTCGCCGATTGCGGAGCGCATCTTACTGCTGAGGTGCGCCCCCGTCAATCCCTTAATTTAAAAAAGCCATCCAACTGGCGATAAACTCGCCAGGCAAGCTACTGCGCGGCTTTCTGGCTGCTTTCAGGCAGTTTGCACCAGTTGTTATTTTCGTTAATCCCCCCGTCCGGAGAGGTATAACCCAGGCAACCCATGATGGTGTCGTACAACTCAACGTGACGGCGCGGTACCTTAATTTCTGCCTGCTGTTTCAGATGAGCAAACATTTTGGCTTTCTCTGGATCTTCCAGATATTTATCAGACATCCACACCATCATCGGCACGCGGAACTGTTCTGGTGGTGCCATCTTGCGTGGCGTACCGTGCAGATGCTCATAATCATTGATGGATTCACCATGGTCAGCCGCATAGAACACGATCGCTTTCTTATCCCGTACCTGGTCAATCACCGAATCGATAAAATGATCCACATACAACACTGAGTTGTCGTAAGAGTTAATTAACTGCTCTTTGGTACAGTCTTTGTCAACGCCAACACATTCCGGCGTCCATTTCGCAAAGCTGCGAGGATAACGCTGGGTATAGTTATAGTGAGACCCTTTGGTATGCAGGATGATCATATGCTTGCCATCCGGGTTGCCATTAAGAGAGTTTTTCATCTCATCGATCAGCAGCATATCATCGACAGCCTTGCCACGATTTCGCGGCTCCGCACCAATTTGCTCACGGTAAGCGATGTTCTTCGCCATGGTGTTGCTGTAGAACCACATCTCGCTTTGCATAGCGTAGAGGTCAGCGCTAAACCCGAGTTGATGAAGCACAGAAAACACATTCTGTTCTTTCAAGGTACGCTGCGGATTATCGCTCGCCCCCCCTTCACGAACAAACATGCAGCGTAAGGAGAGCTTGGTGGCGGTATCACAGGAGTAGCCGCGATAGGCAATCAGGTTTTTCTCCTGAGCCAATTCAGGCGTGGTATCACGGTCATAACCTAGAATACCCATATGATCCCAGCGCGTCGTTTCGCCAATGATAAAGACGACATAGGTATCGTCGATATCTTTCGGCGCTACATAAGTAAACTTCTTCGCCGGGTTCATAAGCGATTTGTTATCAGAAGATTCGTCCACCTGCGCCCATGCATATAACCCCAGAGCAGAGATCCAGTTAGAAGGCAGGTAAGAGTTTGCGACTACACCACCGTAGCTTGGCATATCCACGCCAGAGGTGCGTTCATCACTTCTCTGCTTGACTTCAAGCAAGCGAATCGGCCCCCAGACCATGAGACCTGCCAGCAGTACCAGTGCAACACTTCTGAGGCGTTTACCTGGCGTGCGGATCTGGTGCACAAGCGTATACCGGCAGCGGTTACTCCAGATGAGCAACAGCGGCAAAGCACTTACCGCTACCAGCCAGAGGATAAAATGCAACCCAACGACTTCTTTAGAAAGGTCTATATCTGTCGTCATGACGGAAGCAATAATGCCATATCCTATAACGACGTTCATAAACGTCATGTAATAGCTGGCACCGGCTGAGCAAAGCACGATGAACGTTGCCAGCACACGCCACACGCGGCGACCAAACAGTGTCAGAATACGTAATAAAAAGAAGGTAACCAGTACTGCAGCGACCAATTCGACAACCGCTGCAATTCCTTTCCAGACGGTGAAATCTTGCGCGTAACCGTCAAACCGACGGAAAAAAACTGCGCCATTCATAAAAAGGCCGATGTACAACGCCAGCAAAAAGCAGAGCTTTTGTTGCGCCATCGATTTAATGTATTTCATGCAAGCTACCCGGAAAAAGGGACAGTACCGCCGTCCACTTCACTAAAAAATGGACAGCTTAGATATTCGCTCAGGGAATCGTTATAAGAAACGTCTACAAGCGTGGTAAGTAGACCACAGGGAAGCGGAAAAGTGGCAACAGAGAGTGTGATCGGTACAGTTTTTTACAAAAAAGAAAGTCCTTAAACAGACTATATCACTTAAGTTCCGGTTTTCAGACAAGAAAAAGGCCGGAAACCCGGCCGTTTGTCTTATCTTCAGGCATGTGCTTCATTAAACACTTCGCGCTGCGGCTGCCGAATCGTCGTCGACAGGGCCAGCGAAATAATCAACAGGGCGAATATTACACAGAAGGTGACATAGAATCCGCCGAACAGCGAGGCAATTAACGAGCCGCAAATGCTGCCGATGCCAAAGCCTAAGTAAATCACGCCATAATTTTTCGCCAGGTTGTTCAGACCAAAGAACTCGCTCACCAGTGACGGGAACACCGTGATGGTGCCGCCGAAGTTAAAGGCCACGCAGGCAATCGCAGCAAAGAAAGTCGCTTCATTCAGGGGCGCAAACAGCAGAGCCGCCATACCCACCAGTGAAACCACCTGTCCAAGAGTAATCACGCGGATACGGGCAATCTTGTCGGACAGGATACCCAGCACCAGACGACCAGACAGGTTAGCGATAGAGATCACGGTCACCGCGTTTGCCGCCGTCATGGCATCCAGTTTAACCATGCCCTGCGCGATATCTTTCGCCACACCAATCACATACAGACCACTCATGCAGGCTGTCAGGAACATCACCGCCAGCATCCAGTACTGGGGTTTACGCATGGATTGAGCCAGGGTGAAGTCATTCTCCACCACGCCGTTAACGGTTTTCACTTCCTGCTGCGGTGCGTCTTTCATCAGCGTCGCGCCAAACAGGATCATCACCAGGACGATAGCCCCCCAAATCATGAAGGTTTTTTCGAGGCCAACCGACGCCAGCAGATGAGAGTCGATAAATTTAAATCCGAGGCTGCCCAGGCCATAAGAACCGATGGCAAACGCGGAGATTAACCCTTTACGCTCCGGGAACCATTTGACGCAGTTTGACAGGGTCAGCAGATAACCGGCACCGTCCGCCAGACCAACCAGTACCCCGGCGCTCAGCCAGAGCATCATCAGGTTGTTTGAATACGCCGTCAGGAAAAAGCCCAATCCCAGCAGGATCCCCGAGGCCATCGTGACGCGTTTCACGCCGAACCGCTCCTGCAATTTGCCCGCAACCGAAGAGGACAGCGCCAGCCCAAGGCTTAGCAAACCGAAAGAGAACGCCACCTGACTGATCGGCGCACCGAGCTTGTCGGAAAGGGCACTGTTAAACAGGCTCCAGGTATAGACCGAGCCCAACGCAAACTGGGTGACGATGGTGCCAAAGAGCGTCAGCCAGCGTGTACGATTGTAGGAAGATGTATTCATGGCAGTTGTCCTGCAAGAGAAAGTAAGGGAATTTGCTGAGGACAACGATAAACAAAACCCTGATCCAGCTGGGGGAAAACGGCATGAGATGCAGGAGAAACGGAATGAAATGCCTGGAATCGGGAATGAACGACCTTGCCGGGGAGTGAAGCGACAGAATGTTAGTGTCCGCTATCGCTACAACCCCCACGGGTATTGTATTCAAGATGTTAACGTGACGTTTAAAATAGTAACAACGTTAGAAATTTGCACTTACGCCCAGCGTGTACAAAAACTGCTCTCCCGTCGTGCTGTCCTCCCCCTGCGCTAAGGAAGCATACGCCGCCATGTGCGAGGTGAAAGGAATATCGGTGCCTACGGTGACATCCATCCAGTTGCCATTTTGAGCCGGGGCAGGCGTTTGCGGCATCCCGAACTGGGATTTCCACTGATTTTCACCATACTGCTGGTTATAGCTAATCTGCGCCCAGGGACGAAGTTCGCCATATTGCGTATCCACGCGCCAGCCTAGCGTACTCACGCTGGCATGCCACAGGGGATCGGTCAGCGCCTGGGTTGTCACGCTATCACCAAACTCATTAATCATCATGGGCGTGGTGCCGTCATAACGCCATGCCACCACCGGGCCGGTCGTGACATGACCCGCCAGCGGAAAATTCCAGCCGACGCTCATCGCCCCCGCGGAGGTCGAGCCAGAGGGCAGATTCAGAGCCAGCCCCGGCGCATTTTGCGAAGACTGGATGCGCTCCGCCAGGATATCGTCATAACGCGGTTGGTGATCCGCATCCCATGTATAGCGTTCCGCCGTATTACTTTGCGGGTCTGAAACGATATATTCCTGTTGCCAGGCAAATGCTGAGTGACCAGAAAGCAGACAGGCTGAAATCCCCACCAGGCCAGAAACAGCATGGCGACCACTGATTTTTTTTATCATCAAAGCGACTCCAGAGAGAGCCGAATTCGGCGATTTTTATCATTGTTCAGGAAGAGGTTTTTAGGGCTTATGGCCCTGTATTAACTATTGTCTTTACAGGTCACACGTCAAGCCTGACGGAATGAAATTTTTGCGATAACCGTGTCATAAGGGAGATAACCGATGCAACGTTGCGGTTGGGTAAGCCAGGATCAGCTCTATATCGACTATCACGATCGGGAATGGGGCGTGCCGGAAACGGACGGCAAAAAACTTTTCGAGATGATCTGCCTGGAGGGTCAGCAGGCGGGTTTGTCATGGATTACGGTATTGAAGAAACGCGAAAACTACCGCAATGCCTTTCATCAGTTCGATCCCGTCCGGGTCGCCGCGATGACCGACGACGACGTGGAGCGACTGGTGCAGAATGCAGGCATCATCCGCCATCGCGGTAAGATCCAGGCCATTATCGGTAACGCACGCGCTTACCTGGCAATGGAACAAAACGGTGAACCGTTCTCAGAGTTTGTCTGGACGTTTGTGAATAACGATCCGCAAATCACGCAGGCCGCCACGCTCGCGGAAATTCCCGCCTCGACTCCGGCCTCGGACGCACTCTCGAAAGCGCTGAAAAAACGCGGCTTTAAGTTTGTCGGCTCCACCATCTGCTACGCCTTTATGCAGGCCTGTGGCCTGGTCAATGACCATGTTACCGGCTGCTTCTGTCATCCGGGAGGCCATCATGATCCGCAAATGGCAAAGTGAGAATACCGCGTCGCTGTTGAGCCTATGGCTTGAAAGTACCACGGAAGCGCATCCGTTTATTGAGGCGAGCTACTGGAAAGAGAACGAAACCATGGTGCGGGACGTTTATCTGCCGTCGGCCGAAACCTGGGTCTGGGAACAGGATGGCGAACCTTACGGGTTTATCAGCGTGATGCAGTCTCAGTTTGTCGGCGCACTATTTGTCGCACCGGCGTACATCGGCAAAGGCATCGGACGCGCGCTGCTGAACCACGTTCAACAGCGCTTCCCGCATTTAAGCCTGGAGGTGTATCAAAAAAATGTCCGGGCGGTGAATTTCTACCATGCTCAGGGCTTTCGTATCGAAGACAGCGCCTGGCAGGATGACACCCAACACCCGACGTGGATCATGAGCTGGCAGGCGGATCAAACGCCGTCAGAGTAAGCTCGGGTCCCTGGTATTTCTCGACCCATGCCAGCGCCGTGTTGCCTGCGCAGCCATTCCCCAGCTTCGAGCTGGGGAGATCTTTGGTCAGCACGTTAACGGCACCGTTTTTACAAATACCGCTCTCGTCCAGGTCCGGCCACGCGCCCTGGTGGATGCAGATCACGCCTGGTTTGATTCCGTCGCTCACCACCGCTCCGGCCAACACCTGCCCACGATGGTTCCAGACGCGCACCAGATCGCCATCCGCAATCCCGCGCGCTTTCGCATCTGCAGTATGAAGCGTGATCGGCTCCCGCCCGGCGACCGCATACTGCTCGCGCAGCGACGAATAGTTAAGCTGGCTGTGCAGGCGATGCGCGGGGTGCGCGGATAACACCTGGAGCTGCTCCGGCTGGGCATTGCCGTGCCACTCATCCGGTTCAAGCCATGTGGGATGCGCAGGACAATCCGCGTACCCAAAGCGGGCAATGCGCTCACTGTAAATCACAATCTTTCCGCTCTCGGTTTTCAGCGGATGGTTCTCCGGGTCGCGACGGAAATCGGCGAAACGGACAAACTGCGCGTTCTGCTCGCTCTCTGGCATTTCGAAAATCGCGTTCGCTTCCCAGAATTCCGCAAACGGCGGCAGCGTCACCCCCTGGGCCGCACCGCGCTGAGCGGCAATCTGATAGAACGTTTCCAGCCACTCAAGATCGGTTTTCCCTTCGGTGAAACGCTCACGACCGCCCGCTTCCCACCGTTCGCTCAGTTCCGCAAATACGTCAAAATCATCACGCGCTTCATCCCGCGGTGCGACCACACGCTTCATCGGCACCATATGCTGATTGCTGTAGTCACCGGTCATGGTGAGATCGTTACGCTCGTACGAGGTCGTGGCCGGCAGCACGATATCGGCATGTTTGGCGGAGGCGGTCCAGAAGCATTCCGAAATCACCACCAGCTCCGGCTTCTGCCAGGCGCGGATCAGACGATTGGTATCCTGATGGTGCGTGAAATTCGCCCCGCCCGCCCACCAGACAAACTTAATATCCGGGAAATGGCGGTCCAGACCGTTATGTTGATAAAACCCGCCCGGGTTTTCCAGGGCTTCAACAATACGCGCCACCGGAATTTTATCCACGGCATCAACGCCGCCCTTCACCGATCCCTGCATGGAGGCCAGCACGGCGGCTTTACGGGTGGGGTTGCCGCCATTGGCGAAGTGATAAGAGAGCCCAAACCCGCCGCCCGGCGTACCAATTTGCCCGAGCATCGCGGCAAGCGTCACCAGCATCCAGTGTTTTTGCTCGCCAAACTGCTGGCGCTGCATGCCCCAACCGGACATCAACATCGTGGTGTTTTCATGGAACAACACGGCCAATTCACGGAGCTTGTCAGCAGGAATGCCACAAATATCGGCTGCCCACGCTGCCGTTTTGGCAACACCATCCGTTTTACCCGTCAGATAATCGGCGAATTTGTCGAAGCCCGATGTGCAACGCGCGAGGAAGTCGGCGTCGTGCCAGCCATTCTCTACCAGCGTGTGGGCGATACCCAGCATCATCGCCACGTCAGTACCCATATGCGGGGCGAGCCATTCGGCACTGTCACCAAAGAAATCCATGGTTTCAGAGCGCATGGGGTCAATACAGATGATGCGCTTACCGCTCTTGCGCAGCGCATCAAAATAGCCAATACCCTGCTCGTCGGAAGCATTCCAGGCAATTTTCAGCGTGTTGAGAGGGTTGGCACTCCACAGCACCACCACCTCGGTATGCTCCAGTACCAGCGGCCAGCTGGTCTGCTGCTGATAAACCTCATTACCACCGACGACGTACGGCATGATCGCCTGCGCCGCGCCGGTGGAGTAATCCCCCAGATGGCCCGTGTAGCCGCCGGCCAGGCTCATGTAGCGCTGCAGCAATGTCGATGCTTTATGCAGCACGCCGTTAGAACGCCAGCCGTAAGAGCCGGCAAAAATGGATGCTGGCCCATAGCTGTCGCGGATGCGCTTGTGCTGGGCGTGGATCAGCGCCAGCGCGTCATCCCAGCTCACACGCACAAACTCATCCTGACCACGAATGCCCTGCGGCTTGTCCGGCGAAGCCAGAAATCCTTTACGCACCATCGGCCAGCGCACGCGGGTTTTGCTGTGCACCTGATCGCGAACGACGGTCTGTAAAGAGTTAGGGTGTTGTGTTGGCAATGCCCCACGGGAAGACAGGACATTTTCGCCGTCGGTTTCGACCAGCATCGGCCCCCAGTGGGCGGCGGTCAGAATGGTTTTTGTTGAGGTGCTCAAAGCGTGCGCTCCTGGTTGCGTGCAGGTTTACGGTCTTGTTATTGAGGCCGTTTATGGTTTGTCACAAATTTCAGAGTTATCCCCGGAATTTTCTCCGTATCCGGACGTCATAATCAACTGCCACGTCCGTCGTGGCAAAGAATAAAAAGGATTAAGGAAAGAAGATGAAAAAACGCGTACTCGTTATTGCCGCTCTGGTGAGCGGTGCACTGGCGGTTTCTGGCTGCACAACAAACCCATACACCGGTGAACGCGAAGCGGGTAAATCCGGCATCGGCGCGGGTATCGGTTCACTGGTCGGGGCGGGTGTAGGTGCGCTCTCCTCCTCCAAAAAAGACCGCGGTAAAGGCGCGCTGATTGGCGCAGCGGCAGGCGCAGCGCTCGGCGGCGGCGTGGGTTATTACATGGATGTGCAGGAAGCGAAGCTGCGCGACAAAATGAAAGGCACAGGCGTGAGCGTCACGCGCAGCGGTGACAACATCATCCTGAATATGCCTAACAACGTGACCTTCGACAGCAGCAGCGCAACGCTGAAACCTGCCGGTGCGAATACCCTGACCGGCGTGGCGATGGTGCTAAAAGAGTACAACAAGACCGCCGTGAATGTGATTGGCTACACCGACAGCACCGGCAGCCAGGAGCTGAACATGCGTCTGTCTCAGCAGCGTGCTGATTCCGTGGCCAGCTCGCTGATCACCCAGGGCGTTGAAGCGAACCGTATCCGCACCAGCGGTATGGGCCCGGCAAACCCTATCGCCAGCAACAGCACGGCGGAAGGCAAAGCGCAGAACCGCCGCGTTGAGATTACGTTGAGTCCTGTGCAGTAGGTGGAAGCAAAACGGCAACATTCGTTGCCGTTTTAAATGTTTGCGCCCTCTCCCGTGGGAGAGGGTTAGGGTGAGGGCATCAAGCAGCACCTTCCATAATGAACCACTTGCCATCGTTGATTTTCCCGCTAAGGTATTCTCACTAAAGTCAGGGAATTCAGTGATGAGCAAACCAACACGGGCCACCATCAGCGACGTGGCGAAAGCCGCCAGAACCGGTAAAACCAGTATTTCACGCTATCTCAACGGCGAGAAACACCTGCTTTCCGATGCGCTGCTGGCACGTATTGAACAGGCCATTGCCGATCTCGACTACCGCCCCAGCATCATGGCGCGCGGACTTAAACGTGGCCGTACCCGTCTTATCGGGCTTATCATCGCCGATATTACCAACCCCTACTCGGTAAACGTGCTGAGCGGTATCGAAGCCGCCTGTCGCGAGAAAGGTTTTACCCCGCTGGTCTGTAACACCAACAACGAGGTGGACCAGGAGCTGCATTATCTCGATCTGCTGCGCAGTTACCAGGTGGAAGGTATCGTGGTCAATGCCGTGGGTATGCGTGAGGAAGGGTTAAACCGGCTGCAACAGTCTTCCCTGCCGATGGTGCTCATCGATCGTAAAATCCCGGAATTCGCCTGCGACGTTGTCGGGCTGGATAATACCCAGGCGGCCACGACTGCAACCGAGCATCTGATCGAACAGGGCTTCGAAGCAATTCTGTTCCTGAGCGAGCCGCTGGGCATGGTGAATACCCGTCGCGAGCGCCTGAATGCATTTCGTGCCACCCTGGAGCGTTATCCCGGTGTGATCGCCGAAAACGCCGAAACTCCGCTTCACGAAGCCGACCAGCTCGATAATACCCTGCGTCAGTTCCACACGCGCCATCGCGGGATGCGCAAAGCTGTGATTTCGGCCAACGGGGCGCTGACGCTTCAGGTCGCCCGCTCGCTCAAACGCATTGGCCTGCACTGGGGCAGCGATATCGGCCTGCTGGGCTTCGATGAACTGGAGTGGGCTGAACTGGCCGGGGTAGGCATCACTACGCTCAAACAGCCGACCTGGCAAATCGGCTATGCCGCTGTTGAACAAGTGGTTCGTCGCATTGAAGGGATCAGCGATGCCGTGCGCGAGCAGGTCTTTTCCGGCGAGCTGATTGTCCGCGGCTCCACCGCCCGTTAATTTCCCCTTGTGATGACGATCATAAATTCAACATCCTGAACTTTTCTTTGGAACCGGTTCCATCTAGCGTAATAGTATCGATGTACGTTTGATGGAGTTCCTTAATGGGCAGAAAAATAATGGTGGTCACCGCCGCGTATGGTGCGGATCAGGTGCGACAGGCTGGCGGCCAACGGGCGATGCTGCCCGTGATTGCCGGTGCGGGTGCCGACGGCGTAGAGATCCGCCGGGAGCTGTTCAACAGCGAAGAGCTACAGGCGCTGCCTGCGCTGGGAGAATCCATTGAGCTGCTGGGCCTGCAGG
>NZ_LNII01000101.1:0-231 GCF_001463365.1 Enterobacter sp. 50793107
AAACGGAATCTATGGTCACTCCCGTTTTTGCAACACCGATTTTGACGACAAGTTGGCTTGCTTGAATCTATCCGGCGTCTGAATGGGATTTTATTCCCGCGCCTTGATGAGTTCCGCGCCTGATGAACCTCCAGAAAATATACGGCTTCAATGAGCCTTTCCGTTTTACAGGTTCCTCAACAGGCCGGTGGGCCGTTAGTATCATCAATATCAGTATTCGCAAAACCAGAT